>DASXTQ010000062.1:0-10780 GCA_036505295.1 Candidatus Eiseniibacteriota bacterium | reverse complement strand
GGCGGCGCGCGGTCATTTTCTCAAGGACCGCAGCGAGCGGGCGATTTTCCTGACACGCCTTGGCCGGCGGTTTTCGCGCATGGGCTACTGGAAGCTGCTCGATCGATATCGCCGTGCAGCCGGAATCGACCAGCCGGTCTCGCCCCACACGCTTCGTCACTCGTGCGCCACGCACCTGTTGGAAGGGGGATGCGACCTGCGCGTGGTTCAGGAAGTCCTGGGCCACCGCTCGATCGAGACGACCCGTATCTACACGCATTTGGATCGTAATTACCTGCGCTCGGAGTATTCGCACTTTCATCCGCGCGCCTAGGCGTCGGCCGGCACCGGGAGGGGACTGATGATTCGACGGTTCACGGGAATCGTGGCTCTATGGGTGGCGATCGCGACGTTCGGGGCGCCGGTGGGCGCAACCCCCTGGAATCCGGATGGAGACGGAACGCACCTCTCGCGGGACGAGGGGCGGTTGGGCCTTGCCGGCGCCGGGGCGGGCGAGACGATGTTGAGACGGCAACCCGCGCCCGTGTCGCCTCGGCCGGCGCCGCTCTTGAGGAGGCTCCGCAAGGGCACCATCAGCCTAGGGGCGCAGGTCTCGTACGGCGTCGTGCGCGGCTCGTCCGAGTTGAACGACCATTTCGACAACGGCCTCGGATACGCGTTCCGGTTCCGTTACATGCTCAGCACACGGGCGGCGCTCGGGTTCTCCTTCGAGAACCAGCGCTACAACACACGCGCCGGGCTGCCGGTGAGTCCGACCCCGTTCGCCACGGACAGCCAGCTCGTCGTGACGACGGTCGCCTCCGAAGCGGTCGTCTGGTTCCATCGCGAGCGGGAGTGGACCCCATACCTCCTGGGAGGCCTGGGGGTCGCCAGTCCGAACGTGACCTACGACCGAAAAGAGTCCAGGCGCGTGAACGAAGGCCCGTTTCTCGTCGTCGGGACGGGCGTGGAGAAGTTCGTGCGGCCACGGTTCGCGCTGGATTTCTCCGTTCGTGGCTATGCCGAGGTGGGGAACTCGGAGCTGTCGATGTTTTCCCAGGTCAGCGCGGGAATCCACCTGTACCCGGGAGATTGAACGCGTGAGGGTGACCTTTTGGGGCGCCGCGCGGACGGTCACCGGATCCAAACATCTCCTCACCGGGCGATCGGGAGCGTTGCTCCTCGATTGCGGCCTCTTTCAGGGCAGGCGGGCCGAGGCGGAAGCGAGGAACCGGGCGCTGCCGTTCGGTGCGGCCTCGGTGGACAGCATGGTCCTCTCGCACGCACATATCGACCACTCCGGAGCGATTCCCTTCCTTTGCAAACAGGGATTCAAAGGCCCGATCCACGCGACGGCAGCGACGGTGGACCTGTGCCGCGCCATGCTCCTGGACGCGGCGCACATCCAAGTCAAGGATGCCGAATTCCTGAACCGGCACCGTCAAGGCCATCCACAGGCTCCGATCGAGCCGCTGTACACACCGCCCGACGTCGAGCGAGCGCTCACCCAATTCGTGCCCCACGGCTACGAGGAGGCCTTTGAGCCGCTCGAAGGAGTCGAGGTCGTCCTTCACGAAGCGGGGCACATTCCTGGGGCCGCGTCGGTCGAGATCCACTGGAAGGAGAATGGCCGGAGGGGATCGCTCGTCTTTTCCGGCGATCTGGGACGTCCGAATCGACCCATCCTGCGCGACCCCGCGCCCCTGGCGCGGGCCGACTATCTGCTGACCGAGGGGACCTACGGGGGGAAGCACCATCCCGAGGAAGCGTCGCTCCGCGACTCACTCGGACGGGTCGTGCTCCAGGCGCTCGAGCGAGGGGGAAGGATCATCATCCCCGCGTTCGCGGTGGGACGCACGCAGGAGGTCGTGTACGCCCTGGACAAGCTCTTCCTCGCGGGCCGGGTCCCGGAGGTCCCGATCTACGTGGACAGCCCGCTGGCGGCGAACGTTCAGGAAATCGTGCAGCGGCATCCGGAGGTCTACGACCAGGAGACGATGACCGCGATCCGACGCGGCGAGGATCCGCTCGGGCTTCGCCGGATCACGCTCGTGCGCGAAGCCGAGGATTCGATGAAGCTCAACGACAAGCCCGGGACGTTCATCACGATCGCGGCTTCCGGCATGTGCGAGGGGGGACGGGTGCTTCACCACCTGAAGCACACGGTCGAGGATCCCAAGAATACGATCGTGATCGTCGGCTACCAGGCGGAAGGGACGCTCGGGAAGCGTCTGGTGGAACGGAGGGAGGAGATCCGCATCTTCGGCGAACTCCACACCCTTCGGGCCACGGTCGAGGTCTTGAACGGGTTCAGCGCCCACGCCGATCACGACGCGCTCGTGGCGCAGGCGAGGTCGTGCGGCGCCCCGAAAGGCTGCGCGATCGTGCACGCCGACTACGAGCGCGCCCAGGCGCTCGCCGAGGGAATCGCCGCGCTGAAGCCCCGGATCCCGTCCGAAGGGGACGTCTGGGAGCTCGGATGATGCGTGAGAGGAGCCGCGCGCCGCGCGCGGGCTTCCGGGTCGGAGACCGCGTCCATCACCGCGAATTCGGCGAGGGGCTCATCGTCGAGGTCCGCGAGCGGGACGGGTTCGAGGTGCTTGAGATCGCGTTTCCGGATGGCATTCGCAGGCTCACCTCCCTCTACCCGCTCGAGACCGCGCGAGGAGCCGGTCGCCCACGCGCCCCTTCCGTGCTCTCGGCGGAGCCCGCGCCGGCGCCCATCGCCGGGGGGCTCGCGGTGCCCGCGCGCACGCAGTTCCGCGTGGCCGGGGGATCTGAGGACCTGTATCGGAGGCTCGCCGCCGGACCCTACGACGAGCCGAGCGACTTCGATTTGAGGCTCAGGATCGAGCGGTTCGCGCTGCACCGCGGATTCGACCGGCTCCTCTCGCTCGATCTCCTCCACGACGTGCAGAAGTACGAGCACCAGAGCCAGGCGTGCATGACGGTGCTGCGCCGGATGCGCGGGCGCTCGCTTCTCGCGGACGAGGTCGGTCTCGGAAAGACGATCGAGGCGGGCATCATTCTCAAGGAGTATCTCCTGCGCGGACAGGTCCAGCGTGCACTGATCCTGGTTCCGGCGTCCCTCGTCGAACAGTGGGATCAGGAGTTGCGACGTAAGTTCGACCTTGAGTTTGCCGTCTTGAAACACGGTACCGCGTGGTGGGAGGAGCCCCTTCTGCTCGCCTCGATGGACACAGCCAAGCTTCTCCGGCACCGGGACAAGGTCGCGGCCGCGTCGTTCGATCTCGTGGTCGTCGACGAAGCCCATCGGCTCAAGAACCAGAAGACGCTCGCGTGGAAATTCCTGGACCGGCTCGCGCCGCGCTACCTCCTGCTTCTGACCGCGACCCCGGTGCAGAACGACCTCCACGAGCTCTACAACTTGATCCAGCTCTTGAGGCCCGGGCTCCTCGGCACGTACCGCACGTTCGGACGCGAGTTCATGCGGCGGGGGGACAAGCGCATGCCCCAGAACACGGGGAGGCTTGCCGCGCTTCTTTCGGAAACGATGATCCGCACGACGCGCGCGAGCACGTCGATTCGCTTCCCGCGCCGCGAGGTCTCGAACATCGTCTTCGACCTTTCGCCCCCAGAGCGGGATCTGTACGACAACGTGACCCGGTTCGTTCGTCGCGTGCTCCACGCCCATCGGGAACCGCGCCGCGGCGCGATCAAGCTCACCCTGCTCACGCTTCAGAAGGAGATGGGCTCGAGCACGTTTGCGGCGATTCCTACGTTGAGCAAGCTCTTGGCAAGGGAAGGCCCGGGACTCGAGCGCTCGGAAATGGAGGAGTTGCTGCGCCAGGCGCGCTCGATCGAGACGAACGCCAAGCTCGAGGGGATCGCCAAGCTGCTCGGCGGCTCGCGGGACAAGTGTGTCATCTTCACGCAGTTCCGCGCGACGCTGGAATTCCTCGCGCGCTCGCTTCGCCAGCTCGGTATGAAGGTGGCGGTCTTCCACGGGGCGCTCTCCCTGCGGGAGAAGGAAGCGGCCATCGAGCAATTCCGCGAGCGTGCGCGGATTCTCGTCAGCACCGAGGCGGGGGGGGAAGGGCGGAATCTCCAGTTCTGCCACTATCTGGTGAATTACGACCTCCCTTGGAATCCGATGCGAATCGAGCAACGAATCGGCCGGCTGCATCGGCTCGGGCAGACCCAGGATGTGAAGGTCTTCAACTTCACGGCGAGGAATACCGTGGAGGCATACGTGCTCCAGATCGTTCACGAGAAGATCAACCTCTTCCGCACGGTCATCGGCGACCTGGACATGGTGCTTGGGCCCTATGCCGAGGCGGGATCCTTCGAGGACGAGGTGTTCCGGATCTGGGCGGCCGCCAAGGGAGAGCGCGATCTCGACCGGGAGTTTGCGAAGCTGGGCACGGCGCTCCTTGTCGGAAGGAAGCGCTACGAGGCGGTGGAGGAGCTGGATCGCAAGCTCCTCGACGAGGTGGACCAGAATGGGCCAGCGTAGCGGCGACCGCCGGCGCGCGGAGCTCCCGGAGATTCTCGCGTCGATCCTGGAAGCACGGGGGGCCGCCGTGTCACGAAACGGGATGATCTGGGAGGCGGCGCTCACCCCCGACCTTGAATCCTCGCTGGGCGTCGACCGCGTGCGCCTGGTGGCGGCCCCGGCGGGACGCGCGGCGCGCGGAGCCGAAATGGATTCCGCGATGGGCGAACGGATCCTCCTGCTGGGCCGGTCGCGCGGGCAGGTGGCCCTCTTGGTCGCCCCGACACCCTGGCCCAAAGGGGCGGCGCCCGCACCCAAGGTATGGGCGAGGCTTCACTGGAGGATTCGGTACGGAAGCGATGAGATTCCCGAGGAGCTCCTCATCCAAGAGCTCCCGGTCGGGAGCACGGGCGGCATGCGCGCTCCGCGCGACTCGCTGCTACGGGCGCCCAGGGTCGAGCAGCTCGGGTCGATTCCGAAGCCGGATCCCCAGGCGCTCGCGGCCACGTGGACCCGGGCGCTCCGGCTTTTGGAGAGCCGCACCCGTCGCAAGCTCCGGCCCCACGAGGACCGCGCGCGGCGGGAGCTTCATCGCGAGATGCGGACGCTGAGCAGCCATTACCGGTCGCTCATTGCCGAGGAGCGGGCCGGGCGCGCCCGCCGTCCCGAGGACCGCGAGGCGGGGCGCATGCTCCAGCTCAAGGAGGATTGGGAGCGAAAGCTCGTGGCGGTCATTCGGCAGCGCGCGTTCGACGCCGAGGCCACGCTCGTGGCCGCGGCGCTCCTGGTTGCCTTGCCGGAGCGCTAGCGCCGTTTGACAGGTTTCGCCCGGCACGGTAGACTCACTGGCTCAACCCGTGCGGAGAAATGCATGACGACTCGTCTGGTCAAGCATCAAAAGTTGACGAAACGCCAAATCAAGGAAGATCCGCTCGTCACCGCGGCGTTCCTGGGCACTCAGGTCTGGGAGCAGCATGGAACCCGGATCCTGCTTGGTTTGGGGGCCATCGTGCTCGTCATCCTCCTCGTCTTCTTCGTCTCCCGCACGCGCTCTCAATCGGAGAGCCGCGCGTCGAGCGATATCTTCCGAGCGGAAATGTCCCTGTCACAGCAGGACTACCCGACGGCGATCCAGATGCTCAAGGAGATCGTGGACTCCGCTCCGGGCACGCACGCGGCGCGGGACGCGATGATGCTTCTCGGCGACGCCTACGCGGCGCAGGCGAAACCGGCCGAGGCGGTCACGTGGTATCGCCGGTATCTCACCAAGGCAGGGAACGACCGCGACGCGAAAGTCGCAGGACTCTACGGCCTCGGCACGGCGCTTGAGGACCGCGGCGATTTCGTCCAGGCCGCCGCCAACTATGCCGAAGCGGCGAAGCTGGGCCTGACCGACAACGAGCGCGGCCGGGCCATGCTTGCCGAAGCACGCTGCCTGGGCAAGGCGGGTCAGACCCAAAAGGCCATCGAGGTCTATAAGGAAATCCAAAGGCTGCCTGTCGTCGACCGGGGCGTCTCCTCCGATGCGGGCGTCGGCATGGGCGAGCTCTCCGCCTCAGCCCCCGTCCGATAGTTTTCACCCGCCGTCATGGCGGAGCCCACCCTCCTTGCGCTGGTGTGGCACATGCACCAGCCATCGTATCGTGATGCCCTCTCGGGACGCGTTCTGCTTCCGTGGACGCGCCTCCACGCCACGAAGGACTATGGCGACATGGTGTCGGCCCTGCGCCCCCATCCCCGGGTCCACGCCACCTTCAATCTGACCCCCGTTCTGCTGGACCAGCTCGAGGCCATCGCGTCGGGGGTTTCGGACGACTTCCTCGATCTCGCCCGAAAGCCCGCGGAGTCACTGACGCCGGATGAGCAGCGTTTCCTGACACGGCACTTCTTCAGTGTGAACCCCGTGCGGATGCTTGAGCCTCATCCGCGGTATCGCGAGCTCAAGGCAAGGAGCAGCACACCGCAGGGCAGAGCTCGCGCTCCCCGCGAGCCTCCGCTCGCACCGGATGAGATCCGCGACCTCCAGACTTGGTTTCACCTCGCATGGGTGGATCCCATGTACTGGGATGAAGAGCCGATCCGGTCTCTGCTCCAGAAGGGCAGGGGATTCACCGAGGCAGAGAAGCGGTCGCTCCTTGATTGGGGCGTTGCCTGCGCGGCGCGGGTGATCGGGACCTATCGCGACGCCGCCCGTTCGGGGCAGATTGAAATCGCGGCGTCGGCGTACCATCACCCGATCCTTCCTCTTCTCATCAGCACAGACGCACCCCGCGAGGTTTCCCCTTCGATCCGGCTCCCGATTCCGGCCTTTCGGGCCCCCGGCGATGCGGCCGAGCACCTGCGCCGCGCGAGGGAGAGCCACGCACGGCGTTTCGGAGCGGCACCCCGCGGGACCTGGCCTCCGGAGGGGGCGCTCCATCAGGCGGCGCTCGAGCTGGTGCGCGAGGCGGGCTTTGCGTGGTGCGCCTCCGATGAAGCCGTTCTCGCCCGCGCGCTCGGCCGAGCGGAGCCGGGAGGGGAGAACTGGACCGCCGCCCTTTGCCGGCCCTATCGGGTCGAAACGGAGAGCGGAGCGCTCGCGATCGTCTTCCGCGACCGGCTCCTGTCCGATCGGATCGGATTTACCTACGCAGACTGGCAGCCCGACCGGGCGGCGGAGGACTTTGTCACGCGCGTGCTCGAAGCCGGCGTGCGGGCACGCGAGCAGGGAGTCGGGAGCCCGCTTGTGACGGTCATCCTGGACGGTGAGAATTGCTGGGAGTCGTACGCGGAGGACGGGAGGCGCTTTCTCGACGCGCTCTACGGCCGGATCTCCGCGGAGCGGGGGATCGAAGCGGTTACGGTCGAGGAGGCGCTGGCCCGCGTGCCACCAAGCGAGGCCCTTCCTCACGTACCGGTCGGATCCTGGATCGCGGCGGATCTCTCGGTGTGGGTCGGGCACGCCGAGAAGAACCGCGCCTGGGCCGCGCTTCGCCGGCTCCGTGAGCGCTACCAGATGGCCGGCTCGGACGCTGGGTTGCCGGAGGACCGGATCGCGCAGGTGTTCGAAGAGATCCTGGTGGCAGAGGCGAGCGATTGGTTTTGGTGGTACGGCGACGACCATCAAAGCGCGCACAAGGACGAGTTCGACGCTCTCTTCCGTTCCCACCTGATCCGGGGCTACAACCTTCTCGGGCTACCGGCCCCGGCGACCATACGCCGCAGCCTCCGCGGCGCGCCCGCGGAAGGAATGGACGGGGACCACGTCCCATACATCGCGCCCACGATGGACGGCCGCGATACGCACTTTTACGAGTGGAGGAACGCGGAGCTCTTCGACGCGGCATCGGACCAGGGTGCGGACCATCGAGCCGTCTCGAGCATGCGCCGGGTGCTGTTCGGTTTGAACGAAGCGAATCTATTCCTTCGTGTAGACGGGGTCTCAGGGACGGATCTAGGGAAGAGTTCGATTCTCCTGCGCTTCACCCTCCCGCGGTCCGTGGAGGCGCGGGGGCCGCTCGCGAAGGGTTCTCGCGGCGCGCTCGAATGGATTCCCGGCGGTGCGGCCAAGACGCCGGACGGGGAAGACGCCGGAGAGTATGCGGTGGGGGACGTGATCGAGATTCGGGTGCCGCTCGCGCGGCTCGAGGCGGCCGCGGGCTCGGTGTTGCACTGGCGCGTTGCGCTCGAGCAGGAGGGCCAAACGGTGGAAGTGATCCCGCGTCTGGGAGAGTTTGCCACGCCCACGCTGCCGTCCGATTTCAGCGCACAGAACTGGTCGGCAACCTAGCGCCGGCGGGCGGCGGCTTCCTTGACGTTCCCTGCGGCAACGTGCTATTCCTGACTGGTGCCGGCCGCGTCGCGATACGATTCCATCAGCCCGGAGGACGTGGAACGCGGACGGCTGCTTGCCGCCGTCGCCTACCTGCCCGGACTCTGCTTCATAGGTCTCCTTGGCGCTCCCGAAAACGCGTTCATCGGATTTCACGCGCGTCAGGGGTTCCTGCTTCTCTTGCTGGAAATCCTCCTTACGCTTTTCTTCTGGATCTACGACGGGACCCTCGGCCGTATCCCGTACCTCGGTCCGCTCGTCGGATATATCGTCAAGTTCGTGGCTTGGACGGCCGTGCTGCTCCTGACCGCCTTCGGAGTGGCGAAGGCGGCCAATGGTGAGGTGGCTCGGATTCCATACCTGGGCGACCAGGTAGAGCGGGTTCCTTTCTGATGGGACCGTCCTCGGAAAAGCGGTTTTGGCTCCTCCGGCGCCTTTCGAAGGTGATGAGCGTCCTGGCGTGGATCGTGTTGGTGATCGTGGCGCTGGTGGTGCCGGTGGGTCTAGCCCGGTCGATCGTGGCGAGGTCGCTGGAGGATCTTCTGCAGACGCTGGCCTACGGGTTGTCGGGCGGCTTCATCTTCATCTACCTGCTGTATACGGCCCAATGGATCCAGGTCATCCTGGCGGTCGAAGACAATACGAAGCAGACGACCTACGTGCTGGAAAAGCTCACGACCCTGACGCAGCAGATCCGGGATCAGATCGGAGAGGCTTCGGATCGCGCGGATCGAGAGCGCGGGGATGTACGCCGCGAGGACTCTGTTTAGACGAATTTGGCGGCCCGTTTGGATTAGGCGAATCGGGCGGTCTGTTTGGGCTTGGATGTCGTAGAAGATATATTATGTCAACTACGGCTGGACGCTGGAATAACCTGATCACCACGGTCTGATTCCCCACCGGATCATCGAACGACGACGTTTACGAGCCTTCCGGGGACAAGAATGACCTGCGCGACCGTCTTTCCCGCGGCGTAGGAGCGGACTTTGGGGTCCGCGAGGGCCGCGGCCTCGATGACAGCCCGGTCGGCCCCGGCCGGGACCTCGATGCTGGAGCGAACCTTCCCGTTGACCTGCACCACGAGGGCCACCGTGTCGCGCTCCAGGGCCTCCCTGGAGGCGGTCGGCCAGCCTGCCGTGAAAATGGACCCCGAGCCGCCCAGAAGGGCCCAGGCGCCCTCCGCCGTATGCGGCGCGAGCGGCGACAGGAGGCGGGTCCCGATGTTCATGGCCTCCCGCACCTCGGGATCGGTCCTATCTCCGCCTCCATCAAGGTGCTCTTGAAGTGCATTCACAAGCTGCATCATCCCGCTTACCGCGGTGTTCAGGTGCAGCCTGTCCATGTCGGCGAGCATCTGGGCCGTGAGCTGGTGGACCCGGCGTCGAAGCTCGCGGCGGGCACCGGTCGACGCCCAGATGGGGGGCTTTCCGCCGGTCCGGCCGGGCGTCGATGACCCTTTAGCGCCGGTGGCGCCAGCGACATCCTCGACAAGCTTCCAGTAACGCTGGAGGAAACGGTAGGCGCCTTCGACACCGCGGTCGTTCCATTCCGCGTCCTTCTCCGGCGGGCCGATGAAGAGCGTGTAGAGCCGGACCGTGTCCGTCCCATAGCGCTGGATCAGGTCGTCGGGGGCGACCGTGTTGCGCTTGGATTTCGACATCTTCACGCCGTTCTTGGTGATCATCCCCTGCGTGAAGAGCCTCTCGAAGGGCTCGGAGAAGGAAACCAGGCCCATGTCACGCAGGACCTTCACCATGAACCGCGAGTAGAGGAGGTGCAGAATCGCGTGCTCGACGCCCCCGATGTACTGGTTGACCGGAAGCCACCGGTTCACCGCGGCCGAATCGAACGCGACCCTGTCGGACTTTGGGCTCAGGAAACGCAGGAAATACCAGCTCGAGTCGACGAAGGTGTCCATCGTGTCGCTCTCGCGGCGCGCCGGCCCGCCACACTTGGGGCATGATGTATTCAAGAACGCCTCGTTCGTCCGAAGCGGCGATTCCCCCGTCGGCTTGAACTCGACCTGATCCGGGAGCAGCACCGGGAGGTCGGACTCGGGCACCGGCTGCACGCCGCACCGCTCGCACGTCACCATCGGGATGGGGGCTCCCCAATACCGCTGGCGCGAGATGAGCCAGTCGCGCAACCGGTAATGCACGCTGGCCTCCCCCACGGATTTGGCTTCAAGCGCTTGGACGATCGCGCGCTTCCCCTCCGGGCTCGGCAGACCCTCGAAGGCTCCCGAGTTCGCGAGCGTGCCTTCCCCTTCATACGCGGCGCGACCGTCGTACGCACCGTCGGGGCCGCGAACCACCTCGACGATCGGAAGCTCGTATTTCTTGGCGAATTCGAAGTCGCGCTGGTCGTGCGCCGGCACCGCCATGATCGCGCCAGTCCCGTACTCGTACAGGACGAAGTTCGCCACCCAGATCGGAATCGGCTCCAGCGTGAAGGGGTTCACGGCGCAGGCGCCGGTGAAGACTCCTTCTTTCACCCGGTCGGGAGCGGTCCGCAACGCCTTCTCCTGTCGGGAC
>DASXTQ010000061.1:0-1622 GCA_036505295.1 Candidatus Eiseniibacteriota bacterium | reverse complement strand
GAGCATCCCGTCGGAGAGGAGGGCAAGCCCCGCCTGCTCCTGGACGGCCACCAGCTCGCGGAAATCTCGTTCGAGCTGCGCGTCAACCTCCACCTGCGTCACTCGGCCGCGGTCGAGGTCACGCGTGGCCTGCACGAGCGCATCCGAGCGCGGATAGATCCCTGGCGCGTATGCCTTCAGCTCCACCAATTCCTCCGTTAAGAAAAGAACTCCCGTCTTGCGAAGACGGGAGCTTACCGAGCAGCGTCTTCCAGGCTCGCTATTACCTGCAACCCGGGCAGACGCCTTCACCGACGCCGAAGACGTCGTGCGGCGAGATGGACGCCCCACAGCGGCGGCAGTAGCGGCCGCTTTCAAGCTTCACGAGCGAGCGAATGAGTGTATAGATCATGGCCCTCCTTGGGAATCGACTACGAGGTCCACGCTAGCGAGAGCTCCAGGCGACGCACAAGCGATTCGGCCGATCTCTTAAAGCTTCTTAAGACGCGGGGAACGAGATCGTTACTTGCCCGCTACGGCGACTTTGTTTTCAGCGTGGCGGAGACGCTGCTCGGCGTGCCACCGGTCGATTCCCTCCTCGCCGGCGTCCGCTCGCTCGAGCAGGGTACGCGCCTCCTCGACCTCGCGACGGGCCTGCTCGACGTCGATCTCCTCAGCACGCACCGCGTCGTCGACGAGGACGATGGCGCGATCCTGCTGCACCTTGAAGTAGCCGGGACCTGCGGCGAAAGACTGCCATTCGCCCTGCGCGCGCACCCTGATCTCCCCCGCCTTCAGCATTGCCACGAGAGGAGCGTGACGGGCAAGCACCCCGATCTCGCCCGCGGCGCCCGGCACGATCAGCATCTGCGCCTCGCCTTCGAAGGCGGTCCCCTCCGGCGTGACGACCGAAAGGTCGAACGTCCGCTGGCCGTTCGCCGTGGCGGCCACTTATACCCTACGCGGGTGCGGGTTCGCGCTCGGGCTCCCGCTCCTGCGCGGGCTCGGCCTCTTCCTCGGGGGCGGCCTCTTCCCTGCGCTCCTGTTCGCCCGACATGTCCTTCGCCTGTTCGACGGCTTCCTCGATCGTCCCGACCATGTAGAAGGCCTGCTCGGGGAGATCGTCGTGCTTCCCGGAGAGGATCTCGCCGAAGCCGCGGATGGTGTCCTCGACCTCGACGTACTTCCCGGGGCGGCCCGTGAAGGCCTCGGCGACGAACATGGGCTGCGAGAGGAAACGCTCGATCTTGCGCGCCCGCTGGACGATGACCTTGTCCTCGTCCGAGAGCTCGTCCATGCCCAGGATGGCGATGATGTCCTGGAGGTCCTTGTAGCGCTGGAGGATCTCCTGCACGCGAGTCGCCGTCTCGTAGTGCTCATCCGAGACGATCCCGGGCTGGAGGGCGCGGGAGAAGGAATCTAGTGGATCGATCGCGGGGTAGATCGCCTTCTCGGATATGGAGCGCGAGAGGACGATGAAGGCGTCGAGGTGGGCGAAGGTGTTCGCCGGCGCCGGGTCGGTGAGGTCGTCCGCGGGGACGTAGATCGCCTGGACGGAGGTGACCGAGCCCTTGCGGGTCGAGGTGATGCGCTCCTGCAACTGCCCCATCTCGGTGGCGAGCGTGGGCTGGTAGCCCACGGCG
>DASXTQ010000060.1:0-2903 GCA_036505295.1 Candidatus Eiseniibacteriota bacterium | reverse complement strand
TCCAAGCGGAACCGGCCGCCCGAGATGAAATGGACCCGGTAAGGACCTACGTTGACTTGTGGAACGGGGACGATGCCGGAGTGCCCCATAAGCCGAGTTCTGTCGGATTTCTCCGTGGCGACCATTTCTCTGGGACGTCCGTTACCGGACGCCTCAAGCAACCTACCCGGGAGTCGAGCGAGGCGGGCCGCCTCTTCTCCCCTATTTGGTCTTTCTCCAGGTGGGGTTTACCGAGCCGGAGGCGTCACCGCCTCCGCTGGTGCGCTCTTACCGCACCGTTTCACCCTTACCGCGGACTCTCGCCCGAGGCGGTTTGTTTTCTGTGGCACTTTCCCTGGGATCGCTCCCGCTGGGGGTTACCCAGCACCCTGCCCTGTGGAGCTCGGACTTTCCTCAGGCCGCGCGAGCGCGGCCCGCGGCCGCCTGTGGCACTCCGGTCATCAACCTCCTGCCTGTTACGCTGAGAGTAGATTAGCGACGCGCCCGCGGAGATTCAAGGGCGGCGCCCTTACCCGACCGCGTCCAAGGCCTCGTTCGCGAGCTCGTCGGCGCGCGCGTTCTGCTCGCGGCGGACGTGGCGGATGGTGTGTTTCGGCACCGCGTTCAGGAGCATGACGACCTGCCCGTGGAGGGACTGGAGCCGCGGCTCCTTTACCTTGTACTCCCCGTTCAGCTGCCGGACGACCAGCTCGCTGTCGAGGAGGAATTCCGCTTCCCTGGCGCGCGCGTCCTTCAAGTATTCCAGGGCCGCGATCAGGGCCATGTACTCCGCCTCGTTGTTGGTCTTCATCCCGAGCGCGCGGCTGGCTTCGTAGACTGTGCGCCCCTGATCGTCTTCGATGACAACCCCGATCGCCGCCGGGCCCGGGTTTCCCCTGGCCGCTCCGTCCGTGTGCACGATGTATCGCATCCACGCAGCCTATAGGTTCCACCCCGGTTTGACAACGCCGCTCGCCCGGGCGAGAATGGCGGTTCGACCATGGTCATCCGCTAGAAAGGGTCCAATCGATGGCGCGTCCGAGTTCCGAAGACGTTTCCCTGATCCTGCATCTCTACGAGCTGAGGCGCGATTCCGAGCTGCGCCGCGCGCGCGCGTACATGCTTTCCGAGTTCGCGGCCAAGACCTGGGAGGAAGTCCGCCGCCACTACCTGACCGGCGACGAGGTGGATCGCCATCTTCGCATGGCCACCTCGTATTGGGAGATGGTGGCCGCCTTCGTGAACCGAGGGCTCCTGAACGAGGAGCTCTTCTTCGATACGCACGGCGAAGACATCCTGATCTGGAAGAAGATGGAGCCGATCGTAAAAGACGCGCGCAAGCACATCCGCCCGACCTGGCTCTGGAACCTCGAGCGCATGGCGCGGCGGCATCAAGCGTGGCGGGAACGGACGTACAAAGTGGCCGCCAGGATGATCCAGGCCGAGTCCAAGCCTCGGACCAAGAAGCCCCGCTCCAAGTGAGCAGCACCTTCGGAAAACTCCTCACGATCACCACGTTCGGTGAAAGCCACGGCCCCGCGGTAGGCGTGATCCTGGACGGCTGCCCGCCCGGGATCTCGGTCACGACCGAACTGGTACAACGGGACCTCGACCGCAGACGCCCGGGCCAGAGCGCGGTCACGACGCAACGCAAGGAACCGGACTTGGTGGAGATCCTGTCGGGCGTATTCGAAGGGGTGACGACCGGGGCCACGATCGCGCTGGTGGTCCGGAGCGTGGACGCTCGATCACAGGATTACTCCAGCATGAAAGATTTGTTCCGGCCCGGGCACGCCGACTACACCTACTGGCAGAAGTACGGGGTGCGCGATCACCGGGGAAGCGGGCGGTCCTCGGGGCGTGAGACGGTCGGCCGCGTCGCCGCAGGCGCGATTGCGCGTGCCGTCCTGGAAGGAATCGGCGCGCGCGTGCAGGCCTACACGGTGCAGGTCGGCGACCTGGTGGCGGAGGCACGCGAACTCGGATTCGCCGAACAGAACGTAGTGCGCTGCCCCGACCGGGCGATGGCGCCCCGGATGGAAGCGGCCATATTGAAGGCGCGCGAGGCCGGCGATTCCCTGGGCGGAGTCGTGGAGATCATGGCCACGGGCGTTCCTGCCGGGCTGGGCGACCCCGTGATGGACAAGCTCGACGCCTCCCTGGCATGGGGCCTGATGTCGATCGGCGCCGTCAAAGGTTTCGAGATCGGCGAAGGCTTCGCGGCCGCCCGGATGCGCGGCTCCGAAATGAACGATCGCATGACGGCGGCCGGATTCGCGACGAACTACGCCGGGGGAATTCTCGGCGGCATTTCGACCGGCGAACCGATCGTGGCGCGCATCGCGGTCAAGCCTCCCTCCTCGATCGCGATCCCCCAGAAGACCGTGGACGTGCACGGCGAGGAGCGCGAGTTCGCCATCCGGGGCCGCCACGATCCCTGCTTATGCCCCCGCGTGGTCCCCGTCGCCGAGGCGATGACCTGCCTCACGCTCGCGGATGCGCTCTTGCGCCAGCGCGCGATCGAGTCGTGGCGGCCGCGGGCCGGCGTGTGACCGACCCGCGCGTCCACCCCACCGGGGGGCTCGCGTGATCGATCGGATCCGCACCCGCGTCACCGAAATCCTCGGAATTCGCTACCCCATCCTCCAGGCGGGCATGATCTGGGCGTCCGGCTACAAGCTGGCGGTCGCGTGCGCGGAGGCCGATATCCTCGGCACGATCGGCTCCGCGGGGATGAAGCAGGACCTCTTGCGGTCGCAGATCCAGAAAGCCCGCGCGCTCACGAAGAAGCGGATCGCGGTGAACATCCCGTTGCTGCGCGGGGACGCGGCGGAGCTGCTGGAGATCGCGATCGGCGAAGGCATCGACGTCATCATCTCGAGCGCCGGCAATCCCGCCCTCTTAGCACCGCGCATCAAGGCCGC
>DASXTQ010000059.1:0-10948 GCA_036505295.1 Candidatus Eiseniibacteriota bacterium | reverse complement strand
TCGAATCCTCTCCTCTCCGCCATCTCGGATTGTGGCGCGCGCCCATAGCTCAACTGGATAGAGTGTCTGACTACGGATCAGAAGGTTGGGGGTTCAAATCCTCCTGGGCGCGCCACTTCTCATCCATGCGGAGTCATCGAGCGACCGGTCTTACCGCAGCGAGGCAACCATGAAAACGAACCCGTTCATCCACTTCACCGCTCTCGCGCTCGCTTTCGCCTGGACGGTAGCTCCTAACCCCATGACCGGGATCGCCCGGGCCGAGAAAAAGCCCGAGGCCAAGCCCGAGGTCAAGCTGGATGCTCCCGCCAGCGCGAAGACGCTGCGGGTAGCGGTGTTCCCGGTCGTCAACACGTCCGGCGAAGAGGACGTGGTCAAGATCATGGAAGACGTGCTGAACGAGCGCTTCAAGGACGTCGATCGTTCGAGGGCGATATTTCTCATGCCGGCGGACGTCGGGCGCATCCTCTCCGACGCGAACAGGCTCGACCGCGCGCTCCGGATCGCCGATCGATGGTCGAAGACCGGCACGGTCGACTCGACCGCGTTCCTGGGGCTCGATTCGACGCTCATCGCCGACACGGTGCTTCTCATCAAGGTCAGCGAGTGGGAGACGAAGCGCTTCCACAATATCGGCGAGGGGCAGTCCAACACCACGATCGGTCTCCATTTCGCGCTTTTCAGAATCAAGGACGGAAAGAAAGTCTGGGGCAAGGACGTCCGCGAACAAAGATTCGCTCGGGAGATCGACGCCTCGGCCGGAATGGTCGGCTACGACGAGACCGGACGAATCCAAACCGCGAAGGCAACCGATCCTCCTCGCGTGCAAGACGTCGCTTCTGATCTGGTCCGGGACGCGCTGAAGAAATTCCCCACCAAGTGAGGGAATCGCAAACCTCGCTCGACGAGCGTTTCGTCGAGGCGGCCTTGGCGGAAGCGCGGGCGGCGGCATCCGACGGTGAGGTCCCCGTAGGAGCGGTCGTCGTATGGGAAGGCCGGATCATCGGCCGCGGGCGGAACCGCGTGGAGACCACCCAGGATCCCACCGCGCACGCGGAAATTCTCGCGATCGGCGCCGCCGCGCAGACCATCAAGAGTTGGCGCCTCGACGAAGCTACGATCTACGTCACGCTCGAGCCCTGCCACATGTGCGCCGGCGCGATCGTCCTCGCGCGCATTCCGCGGCTGGTCTACGGGGCACGTGACACCAAAGCCGGCGCGTGCGGCTCGCTCGCGATGGTGCCCCAGGACTTGAGGCTCAACCACCGGGCGGAAGTGCAACCCGGCGTGCTGGCCGAGGAGTGCGGGGCGCTCCTCGAGGCCTTCTTTCGAAGCAAACGGCGAGGACAGCTTTAGACGCCGGGCCCTTATCTTCACGCCGAAACCGCCCGAAACTCAACGCCGGGACCGGCTGGAAATGCGGCGGCGATTCGCGTATTCTCCCCCGCGGAGAGATGCGAGAGTGGCTGAATCGGGCGGTCTCGAAAACCGCTATACGCGTAAGCGTATCGAGGGTTCGAATCCCTCTCTCTCCGCCATTCAAAGCAACGGCGCGCTAGGGAGCGCGCGAAAATCGAAGCTTCCCGGAGAGATGTCCGAGTGGCTGAAGGAGCACGGTTGGAAACCGTGTAAGCATGAAAGTGCTTCGTGGGTTCGAATCCCACTCTCTCCGCCAGTTGTGAAGCAGATTGGTGATCGGTGGGGATGTAGCTCAGTTGGGAGAGCGCCTCGTTCGCAACGAGGAGGTCACCGGTTCGATCCCGGTCATCTCCACCATATTCTCCGAGGGCGACTGCCGCAGGGCCCCGGAGGCCGGGCATGGCCTCCTCGTGGCTTGGTGTTGACGGCCAGTTCCCGCGCAATCGAGAATCGCGAACCCCGTCAGGACCGGAAGGTAGCAGCGGTCAGCGGTCACCTCGATGTGCCGCGGACTCAACTGGCTCGAGCCGGGCACCGGGGGGGCTTTTGCCCCGCAGCGCGCCGGGATGCGCGCCACGTTAGGAGCTGCCCTTGTCCCACCTAGCACTCGCACGCAAGTATCGCCCGCAGCTCTTCGCCGACCTTGTCGGCCAGGATCCGATCCGCTCCACCCTGGAGCAGGCGGTCGCCAAGAACAGGGTCGCGCACGCCTACCTCTTCGCCGGGCCGCGCGGGAGCGGGAAAACGACCACGGCGCGCCTCATCGCGAAGGCTTTGAATTGCGAACGGCGCGCGCCGGGGGAGTCGGAGCCCTGCAATCAGTGCGGAAGCTGTGTGGGGATCACCGCGGGAACGTCGCTCGACGTGCTCGAGATCGACGGCGCGTCGAATCGCGGGATCGAGGAGATCCGGAACCTGCGCGAGAACGTGAAGTACACGGCCTCGGGCGGAAGATTCAAGGTCTACATCATCGACGAAGCGCACCAGCTCACCGATTACGCATGGAACGCCTTGCTCAAGACCCTGGAGGAGCCGCCCGCGCACGTCCGGTTCGTCTTCTGCACCACAGAGCCGCTCGAGGTTCCCGACACGATCGCATCACGCTGTCAGGTATTCGAATTCCGGCGGCTTCGCAGCGAAGAGCTGGTGAAGCACCTGCTCGACGTGGCGGCGAAGGAAAAGGTTTCCCTGACGGAAGACGCCGCCGCGCTGATCGCCAGGGCTTCGGAAGGGAGCGTGCGCGACGCCTTAGGACGGCTGGATCAGGCGCTCGCGCTCTCTCCCGAGGGCGTCAGCGCGGCCACGGTCGCGCAGGCGCTCGGTCTCGCCGGGCTCGACGCCTATTTCGATCTCGGGGAGGCGCTCGCGCGTCGAGACCCCAAGCTCGCCCTCCTAGTCATGGATCGGCTTCACGACCGCGGCATGGACGTGGAGGAGATCGCGGACGGGCTGTCGCATCACCTGCGCCAGCTTCTCCTCCTGGCGGTCGATCCGTCGCTCGAGAAGCTCGTGGATGCCGCGCCCTCGGACCGGGAGCGCTATGCCGCGCAGGCGAAGCAATTCCGTCCGACCGACCTCAACGCGATGCTCGGCCTGCTCCTGGAAACGCGCGGGCTGCTTCGCCGCGCGGAGGCGCCACGCATTCTGCTGGAGGTAGCCTTGGTGGAGCTGTGTACGCTTCCGACGGCCGCGAAGATCGAGGATCTGATTCGCCGGCTCGGTGAGCTGGAAGCGAAGCTGGGGGGAGTGCCGGCCGCGAAAAAGGCGTTGGGCGCAGGATCCGTGTCCCCAGCCGCCGCTCCGAGCAGCTCCGCTCCCGAGAGAAGCTCCGGCTCTGGAACCCAGGCCGCGGGCTCGGCCGCTCCGGCGGCTCCGCCGCCGGCGTCGCGGCGAGGCCCTTCCACTCCGCGCGCGGAGCAGGACCCTTCGCGAGCCGCGCTCGGGGCCACGGCGCTCCGGCTGGTGGAATCGCCCGGGACCGCGGACCTGGAAGCCGCCGATCCGAGCGATCCCGTGGTGCGGTGGCGACAGGCGGTCGACCGCGTCAAGGAGCGTAAGCTTCTCCTGGGCACGTGTCTCGAGGAGGGTTCGTTCCTGGGGATGGCGGGGGGCAACGTGCGGCTCGCGCTCTCCTCGGAGCACGCGTTCCACCGCGCCATGCTCGAATTGAAGGAAAACAGGGAGATCCTGAACGAGGAGCTGGAGCGCTTCTACGGGCGGGGCGCCAAGCTTCTCTGCGAATCCGCGATTCCATCGGGCCGCGAGGCTCAAGATGCCGGGCGTCCAGTGTCGAAAACCGCGCCCGCGCCAGGAGGGGGACCCGAGGGCACCATCGTGGAGCGCATCGTCGAGCTTTTCGACGGAGAGGTTCTGGGGCCCGGCCCCGACGAAGGGAACGTATGAAGGACATCCAGGGCATGTTGCAGAAGGCGCAAGCCCTTCAGACCAAGATGACGGAGCTTCAAGCCGAGCTCAAGACGCGCGAGATGATTGGGTCTTCCGGGCAGGGCAAGGTGAAGGTCACCATGAACGGCGCGCAGGACGTGATCGCGATCTCGATCGACCCTGAGGTCGTCAACCCGGAAGAGGCGGACCTCCTTGAGGACCTGGTGCTTGCCGCACTCAACGACGCCCGCTCCAAGATCACGCGGATGGTCGAGGAGGAAATGAAAAAGGTCAGCGGTGGGCTTGGACTTCCGCCGGGGCTTTTCTAGGCCTGATGCAGTATTCGAGCGCGCTGCTGGAGGCGGTGATCACGGAGCTGACCCGCCTGCCGGGCCTGGGCCGGAAATCCGCCCAGCGAATTGCCTTCCATCTGCTCCGTTCGCCGGAGGGGGACGCCAAGCGTCTCGCCCAGTCGATCGTCGATCTGAAAGCGAGGGTCGAGGACTGCCGCATCTGCGGGAACGTCACCGAGACCCAGCCGTGCGCCATCTGCGCCGATACTCGCCGCGATACTACGGTCATTTGCGTCGTCGAGCAGCCGATGGACGTGCTCGCGATCGAGCGGACGGGCGAGTTTCGCGGCTCCTACCATGTGCTCAAGGGGGCCCTTTCCCCCATCGACGGGATCGGCCCCGAACAGCTCAAGCTGAGCGAGCTGATCGATCGGGTGAAGTCGGGGGGCGTCGTCGAAGTGATCGTCGCGACCAATCCGACCGCCCAAGGAGAGGCCACCGCGCTCTATATCGCGCGCCTTCTCCAGAACGTGCCGGGCCTGCGCGTGACGCGCATCGCCCGGGGCGTGCCCATGGGCTCCGATCTCGAGTTCTCCGATCAGGTGACCCTCGCCCGCGCCCTGAGCGGGCGGAAGGAGATATAACCCCGTCATTTCGAATACTTTCTGCTTGACCCCCCCATGAGAAGTGTTAGCGTTCCGCCCAATTCCTGGCAGAGCGTCCTAATTGCGTTGCATGACAGGTGTGGGGTGGCGGGGATCGGTCTCGGCGCCGGCCAAAGCGGAGAGGCCAGGGCAGGACACCCCTCCTTCTGCGAGCAGAAGGTCGGCGTCACCATGCCGCAAGACCCAGGTGTGTCCAAGGAGTAGGGGACCATGGTCAAGGGGAATTGGGCGCTCTTCGAGGAGGACTTCTGGGCGATCAATACGATCCTCCAGAATCTGATTCAGACCTCGAGTGCGAAAAGCGTGATGCTGATCGACAAGACCGGTCAGCTGGTCAGCTCGATCGGTGAGCCCCCCGGATTCGACGTCACCTCGTTTTCCTCCCTTGCCGCCGCGGATTTTTCAGCCAACCAGGTGCTGGCCGAGATGGTCGGCGAATCGGATTTCGCCACGCTCGTCCACCAGGGCGCGAATGAGAGCATGTACCTCTCCCAAATCGCAAACCGCGTCATCCTGGTCGTGCTTTTCGACCGCAAGACCTCGCTCGGCCTCGTGCGGCTCAAGGCGCGCCGGGGTGGGGAGGAGCTTCTGTCCGTTCTGAACAAGCTTTTCGACAAGCTTCAATACAAGAATGAAGACATCAGCTCGGCGACGCTCGGAGCCGAGTTCACGGCCGAGGCGGAGAGCGAGATCGACAGCCTATTCAAAGAATAGGAGAGCCCAAGCTACGTGTCGCTGATCAACTACTCGTCTCGCGAAATCAACTGCAAGATCGTCTATTACGGCCCCGGCCTCTGCGGCAAGACTACCAATCTTCAACACATCTACTCCCGCGTTCCTCAGGAGACCCGAGGCAAGATGATTTCGCTTGCGACCGAGATGGATCGCACGCTTTTCTTCGACTTCCTGCCGCTGGAGCTGGGACAGATCCGCGGTTTCAGGACCCGGTTCCATCTCTACACGGTTCCCGGGCAGGTCTACTACAACGCGAGCCGCAAGCTGATCCTGAAAGGCGTGGACGGGATTGTGTTCGTGGCCGACTCGCAAATCGACCGATTTGAGGCGAATGTCGAGAGCTACATGAACATGCTCGACAACCTGACCGAGCACGACTTGAACCTCGAGAAGATTCCGTTCGTCATGCAGTACAACAAGCGGGACCTGCCTCGAGTGGTCCCCGTGGACGATTTGGAGCGGGAGCTGAACCCGAGGAAGGCACCCTACTTCGAAGCGGTCGCGCTGAGGGGAACCGGGGTCTTCGACACGCTCAAGGTGGCCTGCAAGCTCGTCCTGAAGACGCTCGGGTAGCGCGATCGTGCGGGGCCTCGCCGTCCTTTTGGCGACCGGGCTCGGGCTGGGCTACCTCCCCCTCGCTCCCGCCACGTGGGCATCGGCGGCCACGACGGTTCTCCTTCTGGCGATTTTGCCCCGGCTCGCTTTCCCCGCGTTCGTCGCACTCACTCTGGGCGCCATCGGTCTGGCGCTGCTCGTGTGCGGCCCCGCGGAAAAATCCCTCGGCCACGACGCCCATCCGATCGTGATGGACGAAGTCGCTGGGATGTTCGTCGCGGTCTGTGGCGTGCCGGCAATCGGGCACGCGCATCCTTCGCACGCGATCACGCTCGGGCTCGGGTTCGCGCTCTTCCGCGTCTTCGATATCTGGAAGCCCTTCCCGGTGGGGCAGGCCCAGCGGCTTCCGGGCACATTCGGCGTCGTGATCGACGATATCTTGGCGGGGGTCTACGCCAACCTCGCGCTCCAGATCCTCTCGCGGGCTTGGCCGGCGACCTAGCCGGGCATCCCTTCGGAGAACCAGGATGACCACCGAAATCATCACGATCGGAAGCGAGCTCCTCCACGGTCTGGTCCGGAACACGAACATCGACCTGATCTCCGGAATGCTCGCGGAGGCGGGCTTGAGGCCCTCCTACCACACGACGGTGGGGGACGAAGCCGAGTTCCTCGCGGAGGCATTCCGAACCGCGGTCCACCGCGCTGAGGTGGTCATCACGACCGGCGGCTTAGGTCCGACCTCGGACGACATCACGCGCAAGGTGATCGCGACCGTCTTCCGCAGGCGGCTGATCCTGGACCGGGCCGTCCTGGACGGGATCCACACGCGCTTCAAGGAACGCGGGCTCGACATGCCTCCGATCAACGAGGTTCAGGCGCTGATCCCCCGCGGGGCGAACGTGATCCCCAACGCCCGGGGCACGGCCCCCGGTCTCCACTTCACCCATCTGAAAACCGAGTGCTTCGCGCTCCCGGGCGTCCCGTCCGAGGCGCAGGAGATGCTCCGCGACTACGTGATCCCCTTCTTGAAGAACAGGAATCCGGGGCTCGCCTCCGTGATCCGAGTTGTCCGCACGATCGGGCTCTCGGAATCGGCCCTGGCCGAGAGGCTCCAGGGATTCGAGCGGGAGGAACCGGAGCTCAAGCTGGGCACCATCGCCCGCGCCTCCGGAGTGGATATTCATCTGAGCGCGTCTTCGGTGGACGCGATGTGGCTTCAGGGGGTCCTGGACCGCGGGGAGCGGAGGCTCATCGAGCGCGCGGGCACCGTTGCATACGCGCTCGGGAGCCGGACCCTTTCCGATGTGGTCGGCGAAGCGCTTGTGGAGCGCGGTCTCACGATCGCCACCGCGGAGTCCTTTACGGGAGGGAGTGTCGGGGCGGCGGTGGTCTCGACCGCCGGCAGCTCCCGCTACTACCGGGGAGGCGTGGTCGCGTACTCGAACGAGTCCAAGGAGACCCTCCTCGGCGTTTCCCCGGAGACGCTGCGGCGCTCCGGCTCGGTGAGCGCCGAGGTGGCCCAGGAAATGGCGCGGGGCGCCCGGGAGCGCCTGGGTACCTCGTGCGCCGTCTCCACGACGGGGATCGCGGGGCCGGAGGGGGGCACCGCGGAGAAGCCGGTCGGGCTTTCCCACATCGGATACTCCGCACAGGACGGCGATGTGAGCGAGCGCTACTTATTCGGAGGATCACGCGCGGACATCATCGCGCGGGCCTCGTTCTTCGCGCTGGATCTCGTCCGGAGGAGCCTCAAGGCGGGGGTCCCATGGTCCGAACCTTCGTCGCGCTCATGATCCCGCGGCCGTGGGCGGATTACCTGGCCCAAATCGAGCGCGATCTCGCGGGGCGCATGTCGGGACTTTCGTGGGTGAAGCCGGACAACGTGCACCTGACGATCCGGTTCCTGGGCGACCTGGGGGACTCGGGCGTTCGCCGAGCCGGGGATTCCGTCCGGCGGGGGGCCGAACCGCATGCTGCCTTCGCGGCGAAGCTCGGCGGATTGGGCGCGTTTCCCTCGCCGGATCGCCCGCGGGTCCTTTGGGCCGGCTTCGGGGAGGGCGCTCCCGAGGCGATCGCGCTCGCGCGCTCCGTGAACCAGAGCCTTCAGCGCGACGGCTTCGGCCCGCCCGACAAGCCGTTTCGCCCCCACGTCACGCTGGCACGAGTTCGCGAGCGCGCCCAGGGTGTCGAGGCCTTCCGAGATTACGCCCCGCCTCCCGCACCGGAGGCGGCGTTTCTCGACCATATCGTGGTGATGAAAAGTGACCTACATCCGACCGGAGCCCGGTATACTCCGCTCGTGGAGATTCGTCTTCGGAAACCGGGGTCTTAGATATCCCTAAGCTCCCGTCTCGGCGCCCATCCGAGCGCAGAATCGAACCCAAAGTTTCACCCCGACCCGTACCGGCGTCCCGGAACGACGCCTACAAATCGCAGGGGGAGAATCGGAGATGGTCATGAATCCGGGAGTGAGGGAGATGTCCAAGGAACGCGCCAAAGCGCTCGACCTCGCCGTGCAGCAGATCGAGCGTCAGTTCGGAAAGGGCGCGATCATGAAACTGGGGGAGGAATCGGCCCGGGTCCAAGTGGATTCCATTCCCACCGGCTCGATCGCGCTGGATGCCGCGCTCGGAATCGGTGGCGTGCCGCGCGGTCGCGTGATCGAGATCTACGGCCCGGAATCTTCGGGGAAGACGACGCTCACGCTGAGCATCATTGCGCAGGCACAAAAAGCGGGCGGTAACGCCGTCTTCATTGATGCGG
The DNA here is from genome assembly GCA_036505295.1 of Candidatus Eiseniibacteriota bacterium. Taxonomy (GTDB): domain Bacteria; phylum Eisenbacteria; class RBG-16-71-46; order SZUA-252; family SZUA-252; genus WS-7. Next base: position 2,130 of record DASXTQ010000059.1, on the reverse strand, counting down.
AGCACGCCCTGGACGCCGCGTACGCGAAGAAGCTCGGGGTCGACATCGAGAACTTGCACGTGGCACAGCCCGACACCGGAGAGGAAGCGCTCGAGATCGCCGAGCACCTGGTGCGCAGCGGCGCCATCGACGTGATCGTGATCGACTCCGTGGCAGCGCTCGTGCCGAAGGCCGAAATCGAAGGGGAGATGGGCGACTCGCACATGGGCCTTCAGGCGCGCCTCATGTCGCAGGCCCTGCGCAAGCTCACCGGCACGATCTCCAAATCCAAGACGACCGTCATCTTCATCAACCAGATCCGCATGCAGATCGGCGTGATGTTCGGAAACCCGGAGACGACGACCGGCGGGCGCGCGCTCAAGTTCTACGCGTCGGTGCGCATGGATATCCGGCGAATCGGCGCGATCAAGGACGGGGACAACGTCATCGGCAGTCACGTCAAGGTGAAGGTCGTGAAGAACAAGGTCGCCGCGCCTTTCAAGGAAGCGGAGTTCGACATCCTCTACAATGAGGGGATCTCCCGCGAAGGGGAGCTCCTGGATCTCGCGATCGAGCGAAACCTCGTGCAGAAGAGCGGCACGTGGTTCTCCTTCGGTGAGGAGCGCATCGGACAGGGGCGCGAGAACGCGCGTCTCTGGCTCAAGGAGCACGCCGACGCCGTGGCCGAGCTGGAGCTGAAGCTCCGCGAGGCGTTGGGGCTAACGCGCGCCGCGGCGCCACCGGCGGAGCTGGCGGCGGCAGCGGATGGCAAGGGAGAGCGCCGGGTCCGCATCTAGACCCATGACACTGAGCCCCGAGCGGGCGTGTTCCGAGGAGGCCGCGAAGGAGGCTGCCCTAAGGATTCTAGCCCGCGGGCCCCGCACCGTGCGGGAGGTCGAAGGCCGCCTTCGCGAGCGCGGGTATCATTCGGATGCGGTGGAGCGCGCTCTCGAGCGGCTCCGCCGCGTCTCGCTTCTGGACGACCGCGCGTTCGTGCGGTCTTTTTTGCGAACGGAGCTCTTCAAGGCCCCGCAGGGAAAGCGCCTCCTCGAGATGAAGCTCAAGCGGCGGGGCGTGGCGGACACGCTGATCCGGGAAATGGACGCGCTGCTCGAGGAGGACCCCGACCTTTCGGGCCGCTCGCTCGCGAGCGAGGCGGGTCGCGCCGCGGCCGGCGTGGAGCAGCTTCGACGGCGTTACGCCCGGCTCGCGCCGGGATTGTATCGGCGCCGCATGCAGCAGGCGCTCGCCCGGCGAGGATTCGGCTGGGACACGATCCGGGACCTCCTGGGAGAGGACACGTAAGGGAAGCCTGATGCGGAAAACCAGTGACGAGCTGCGCCGGATCTTTCTCGAGTTCTTCAAGGATCGGGGGCATCCGCACCTGCCCCAGGCTCCGCTCGTCCCGCTCGATGACCCCACGCTCCTGTTTACCTCAGCGGGAATGGTGCAATTCAAACCCTACTTCTCTTCTCCCAACCCGCCACCCCACAAGCGCGCCGTGACCGTACAGCGCTGCTTGAGGCTCACCGATGTCGAGAACGTCGGATTGACCGTCCGGCATGCCACATTCTTCGAGATGCTCGGCAACTTCTCCTTCGGCGATTACTTCAAGAGGGAAGCGATCGAATGGGCGTGGGAATTCACGACCGGCGTGCTCGGGATGCCGCCGGAGCGGCTGCATCCTTCCGTGTATCGGGACGACCAGGAGGCGTTCGATCTCTGGGCGAAACACATCGGCCTGGGAGCGAAGCGCGTGGTCCGCCTGGGGGAGAAGGACAATTTCTGGGGCCCCGCGGGCGGATCGGGCGCGTGCGGCCCGTGCTCGGAGATCTATTGGGACCAGGGCACGGGCGTGGGCTGCGTCCGCCCCGAGTGCGCTCCGGGGTGTGACTGCGAGCGGTACCTCGAGTTCTGGAACCTGGTGTTCCCTGAATTTGACCAGGCCCCTTCGGGAGAACGAAAGCCGCTTCCCAATCGCGGAATCGATACCGGGATGGGGCTCGAGCGGCTCGCCATGATCCTCCAGCAGGCGCCGTCGGTCTACGAGAACGACCTTCTTCTTCCGATCGGGGACGCCGCGCGACGCCTCGGCACGCCGAAGGCAGCCGCGACCGATCGTGGCCGCCGGGCTGCCCGCGTCATCACGGA
>DASXTQ010000058.1:0-13637 GCA_036505295.1 Candidatus Eiseniibacteriota bacterium | reverse complement strand
TCCCTCACCTGGATCTTCGGATTCTTCTGCGACAACACCATCGTGATCGCCGCCGTCAACGTCGTCTTCCCGTGATCCACGTGCCCAATCGTCCCCACGTTCACGTGAGGCTTGTTCCGCTCAAACTTCTGCTTCGCCATTGAGAAAAACCCTCCTACACGAAAGGCGTGCGATCATCGAACACGAGGGGCGGGTGCCGACTAATTTTCGAAACTCGTCACGTTCGCGATGCGGAGAATGGAGCCCACGAGCGGAATCGAACCGCTGACCTTTTGCTTACCATGCAAATGCTCTACCGACTGAGCTACGTGGGCAGTGGTGCGGCGCGCGGCAAAATCGGATGCGAGCAAGGGCCGACCTGAAACTTCAGCCCCACAAGGCGCCAAACAACCTCGAAAGCTTCCCCAACAGGACAAAATATCCCGTCCCGACCCTCTCCTCGCGGAAAAAGGTCGCCGGTAGTCGCGAACCGATGAAGCTAAACCCCCTCGAAACGGCTGTCAATAGGAAATTTGGCCCCGACGGAGGGCCCTGGAAGGCCGCGCCATCCGGCCGAGGGCGCGGAAGATAACTTCTTAAGTCATTCGTTTACAGGGTGATGCTATCTGTGGAAACGTGTGAATAACCGGGCAAAGAGGAAAAATGGAGCGGGAAACGGGATTCGAACCCGCGACCCTCAGCTTGGAAGGCTGACGCTCTAGCCACTGAGCTATTCCCGCTCAAAGCCTTGAGTCCCGCCGGCGCGCCCGCCGGTCGGGGCATTTCACCTAGATCGTAGCTCGTTTCGCCTAGATATGGAGGGGGAAGGATTCGAACCTTCGAAGGCTAAGCCGGCAGATTTACAGTCTGCTCCCTTTGTCCACTCGGGAACCCCTCCGGCATACCAACCCTTGCTGACCTAAGATCTGGAGCTGGCGAAGGGACTCGAACCCCCAACCGCCTCATTACAAATGAGATGCTCTACCAATTGAGCTACGCCAGCCCTCGGCGGACACCCCGCGAGCGCGGGCGGGCTCGCCGGGCGCAGTGTACGTGCAGGAACCCGAACGCGTCAACTGAGGGACCGAAGTTTGGAGTTTGCCGCTGTCGTGATTGCGGATCGGTGTGCGGGGACCTACTCGATTCGGGCCGCGCGCGCGGAAGGGGTGCGCAGGGATGAGAGGAGCGAGTCGACCGAGATCACTCCCTCGGCTCGATCCCCGATCGGCGCATCCATCACGCGCGCCAGCGCGAAATGGAAGCGGCTCCCATCCCCGAGCGCGCTCTCCGCCCAGATCTTCCCGTGGTGGGCTTCGACGATTCCCTTGCAGATCGCGAGCCCGAGCCCGGTGCCTCCCTGCTCGCGTGTGGAGGAATCGGCGACCTGGTAAAACTTCCCGAAGATCCGGTCCAGGTCGTCCGGGGCAATCCCTTTCCCTTGATCGGACACGATCACCTCGTACTCGCGATCGTGACCCTTGAGCTCGATCGTCACCTTGCCGCCCGGCTTCGAGAATTTGATCGCGTTCGCGATCAGGTTCTCGAGCACCTGCATGATCCGCTCTGGATCGGCCAGCACCATCGCGGGCTCGCTCGGCAGCCTTGCCTCGACCTCGACGCCCTGCCCACCCGGGAGCTGCGGCACCCAGAAGAGACATTTCTCGATGAGGTCGTTGAGGGAGGTCGGCTGGAATTGGATCGGAAGGACTCCCGCTTCGATCTTGGAGACGTCGAGGATGTCCTTCACGAGACGGATGAGGCGCTCCACCGATTCCTGACAAAAGGCGATGAGCTGCCGCTGGTCGGCGGTGTATTCGAACTTGGGGCTCGAGACGAGAATATCGAGGGAGCTCTTCATGACCGTGAGCGGCGTGCGCACCTCGTGCGACGCGATGGATAGGAATTCGCTCTTCGAGCGATCCACCGCCCGCACCTGCTCGAAGAGGCGCGCGTTTCCGACGGCGGCGGAGACCTGGCGCGCGAAGAGCGCCGCGAGCGATATCCCCTCCGGATGAAACTGCGACCGGCTTCCGAGCGCAATCAGAACCCCCAGCGTCTGGTCGCTCACGCGGAGTGGGGCGGCGAGAGCGTAGTCGCCGGGGCGGTCGAGCAGCATAGCTAAGCCGGCGGCGGCGAATTCGTTTCGCGCGAGGAGCCGTGTTTCGCCGCGGAGCACCTCCTCGAGCAGCGTCACGGGCGTGTCCCATCCCTCGATGTCGAGTGTCCCCGGCCCGGACCGCGACCACTGGCGCACCGATGTCTCCCGGGGGCCCATCGCGCCCGCGAATGCCTCCTCTCCGCCGCAGATCGCGCGGAGCCCGCGCGAGGCGGTCTCAAGCATGCGCGGCAGCTCGAGCGTGGACGCCACCTGCGAGCCCGTCCGATGCAGCTCGCGCAGGAGCGCCTGCTGCTCGTCGTTCTTCGCTTTCGATGCCTCGAGGCTCTTGGCCATCAGGTTGAACGCATATCCGAGCGCGCCGAGCTCATTCCGGCTCTGGCTCAACACCCGCGCGCGGAGATTGCCCTTGGCGATTTCATCGACGCCGCGAAGCAGCTCCTCGATCGGCCGGGTAACCCAGCGCGAGGCCAGGTTCGACGCGACGACGCTCACCACAAGCCCGACCAGGAAGATCGCGATCGAGACATACCAGAGCAGCCGGACTTCCTGGATCAACCCCGCCGCGCTCAGCTCCACGACGACGAGCCCCACCGAGCCGCCGTGCGGCCCGATGATCGGGGTCACTGCCACCGCGCGCGCGCGCCGGGGGCTGGTGATGTCGAGGATCTCGGCGGTGGTGCCCGCCATTCCCTGGTTAATCAGGGAATTGGGAAGGCTCGCCGGGGGGGGTGAACCGATCGGGAGCCGGCCGCGGACCAGATTGCGCTCCTCGCGATCGGGCGCGGAGCCGCCCATGTCCACGACCACACCCCACCCGCCCAGCTCTCCGATGGGAGCGATCGTGAAGAGATGGACGATGTCCGGGTTCGCGCGTCGCAGCGCGCCCAGGCTCTGAACGATCATTCGGAACGGGCGCGAGTTGAAGTCCTGCGGCGTGCGCACCGCGCGATGGTCTTCCAGGCTCACGAGCGCGGACGCGGTCTCTGCCGCCGAGGACGCGCTCGCGATGAGCTGGCGGCGGAGGGCGGCTTGCCCATTTTGATAAAGCAGGACGGTGGCTAGAACGAGGAAGGCGCTTCCTACGGCGAGGAAGAGGATCTGAAGCTCGTCTTTGAGTGTGCTCGGCCGTTGAAAGATGCGCATCGGCTGGCTTGGTAGAACCTCAATTGGGATTAGGGCTTTCGCCGGGCGCGCGTCCCCCCTTTTTGGTCCTCGAGAACGTAGCCCAGGGCCTCGATCTTTGCCCTAAGCTCATCGGCCCGTTGCCATTGCTTCTGGAGGCGTGCCTCATCCCTTTGCCTCACAAAGGCTTGTACCTCCTCCGGGGCCGCCGTTTCCTCGGCTTGCGCGCCCCAGAAAAGACCGAGCGTCTCCCCCAACCGTCTCAGCGTGCGGCTCGCCTCCGGCAGTGCGGCCCGCTCGCTCGGGGTGGAATTGTCCGATTCCGCCACGCGGTTGATGGCCTTGGCGAGATCGAACAAGTGCCCCTGGGCTTTGGCCGAGTTGAAATCGTCGTCCATCGATTCCTCGAAGAGCCGCGCCGTTTCCTCTATTTCCGCGCGGAGGCCCGTGGGCTCCGCCGCGGATGCCCCGCGCGCTGGACCGGGTCCGGCCGCCGCGCCGTCCTGTGCTGCCACCGACCTCTCCCCCGTCGCGAGCGCCGCGCGCAGCCTCGCGTACGCGGTACCCGCCTCGCGCAGCCGCTCCTCGCTCCACTCGATCGGGCTTCGATAATGGGTGCTCTGAAGATAGAAGCGGATCACTTGAGGCTCCACCTGACGCGCGACGTCTTCGATCAGGAAAAAATGCTGCTCCGATTTCGACATCTTCGTCCCGCTCAAGAGGACCAAGCCGTTCTCGACCCAATAGCGCGCGAACGGTTTTCCGGTCGCGGCCTCGGTTTGCGCGATTTCATTTTCGTGATGCGGGAAGATGAGGTCTTGCCCGCCGCCGTGGAAATCGAACGTGTCTCCCAGATACTTCATCGCCATCGCCGAGCACTCGATGTGCCAGCCCGGGCGACCCGGCCCCCACGGGCTCGGCCACGAAGGCTCCCCCGGCTTCGCCCCCTTCCAGAGAGTGAAATCGAGCGGGTCGCGCTTCGACTCCCCGACCTCGATCCGAACGCCCGATCGCAGCTCGTCGAGCTTCCGCCCGGAGAGCTCCCCGTACTTGGGGTAGCTCCGCACGTCGAAGTAGACGTCGCCTCCTGAGGCGTAGGCGTGCCCCTTCCCGATCAATCGCTGGATCAGCTCGAGGATCTCCGGCACGTGCTCGGTCGCGCGCGGATAGTGCGTCGCCCGCTTGATGTTCAGCATGTCGGCATAGGTGAGAAACGCCTCCATGTTCCGCTCCGAAACGGAGCCGAACGGGACGCCCTCACGGTTCGCCCGGTCGATGATCCGGTCGTCGATGTCGGTGAAGTTGGTGACGTAGGTGACCGCGAATCCCTTCGCCTCGAGGTAGCGGCGGATGACGTCCCCCGCGACCGCGTATCGCATGTGGCCGACATGGGGTTTGTCCTGCACCGTCATTCCGCAGACGTACATGCCCGCGCGCTTGGGATGGACCGGCTCGAAGGGAAGCTTCTGCCGCCGGCGCGTGTCGTAGACGCGCAGGCTCACGAGGTACCCGCGGATCCCGCCGAGGGACGAACCGAGATCCCCTCCTGACGGAGGCGATGCAGGGCCGCCATCCGAAGCTCGCGCATCATCTCGAGCCGCTGCCCGGGATTGGTTTTAACTTGTAGAAGCACCGTGAAGTAGCCGGCGTGGATGTCTTCGATCCCGAGAACCTTGGGCTCCCCTTCGAGGTGGGGCTTCACGGTGGGATCCTCGGCGAAACGCAGGAGCATTTCCCGGAGAACGGCCGTGACGTGCTTCGGATCCTCCCCGGCGTCGATCGGGATCCGGACGGTCGGCTGCGACCAGCTGCGCGAGAGGTTTGTGACGACCTTGATCTCGCTGTTCGGAATGAAATGGAGCGCGCCGTCTCCGTCGCGAAGCTCTGTGTGCTGGAGCGACAGGAACTGGACCTTTCCCGATACGCCCGCGGCGCGCACCACGTCCCCTACCGCGAACTGATTGTCGAGAATGATGAGCACGCCCGCGATCCAGTCCCGAACCAAGGTCTGGGCCCCGAGCCCCGCGGCGATGCCGAAGCCCCCCGCCGCCGCGAGCCCCGGCGTGATGTCGAATCCCAGCTCCCGGATCGCCATGAGCGAGGCCACGAGCACGAGAACGATCCACGTGACGCTCCGGAGGATCTGCCCCAGGGTCTTGGCGCGCTTCTCGCGCTCGATCGCGAAGCCCTGGGTGCCGGCGCGAATCGCCCGCTCGATCCGTCCGATCGCGATCGCGGCGAGGCGCGAGAACAGGAACGCGCAGATGATAATGAGCCCGATCCGGATCAGGACCGTGGCGATGTCGGTCGGCGGCAGGGCGGCGGGCATGTTCATCGCGGAGCCCGGATCGGGGCTGATTCCACGATGGTGCGCACGAGATCCTCGTAGCTCATGCCGACCGCCGCGGCCGCTTTCGGCACGAGGCTCGTCTCGGTCATGCCGGGAACGGTGTTCACCTCGAGGCAGTACGGCGTGCCGTCCTCGAGCAAGCGGAAATCGACCCGCGCCACGCCGCGGCAGCGCAGCGCGCGGCAGGCCCTGAGTCCCAAGCTCAGGAGCCGCTCGCTCGTCTCCCGCGGAATCTTGGCGGGGACTTCGTACCGGCTCGCGCCCGCGGTGTACTTGTGCTCGTAGTCGTAGAAGCCCCCTTCGGGGATGATCTCGACGACGGGGAGCGCCCGGTGATCGAGGACGGACACGGTGACCTCGCGGCCGGGGATGTACCGTTCGACAAGAGCCAGCCGGCCGTAGCGCCGCGCGGTCAACAGAGCGCCTCTAAGCTTCGCCCGCTCGCTCACGACCGTGATCCCCACGGTCGACCCCTGGTCGTTCGGCTTGACGATGACCGGGAAGCCGCCCAGCCGCTCGATCTCCTCGTCGTCCAGCTCCGGCGTCCATGGCTGCGACGGATCCTCGGGCGCCCAGCGCTCCACCCACTCCGGCGTGGGAATCCCCTCGTGGACGAAGATCCGCTTGGACATCGCCTTGTCCATCGCGAGCGCAGAGGCGAGCACGCCCGAGCCGGTGTACGGGACCTGCGCGAGATCGAGGAGCGCCTGCAGGGTTCCATTCTCCCCGTCGCCGCCGTGCAGCGCGACAAAAACGAGCTCGATGTCCGGCGGCATCCCACGGACGAACGGTTCGAGTCCGATGTTGGCGGCGGCCTGCGGGAGCGTGGTCGGCGCGATGGCGGAGCCGCCCGGCTGCTGGAGCGCCGCGTGCAGCTCCTTTTCCTGTAAAAGCTTTCCCGTTCCCGTATCGAGCAGGACCACGTCGTGGCCGAGGCTCAGGAGCGCGCGGCTCACGCCCGCCCCCGTTCGAATCGAGATCTCCCGCTCCGCGCTCGTGCCGCCCATCAGGACCGCGATCCTCATGCTCCCGTCACCTCCACCAGAGCCACAGCCATGGCCGCGATTCCCTCTCCCCGGCCCAGAGCGCCGAGCCGCTCGTTCGTCGTCGCCTTGACCGATACCTGCTCGGGATTCAAGGACAGCGCGCGGGCGAGCCGCTGTCGCATCTCATCCACGTGGGGGCCGACGCGCGGCGATTCCAGAATCAAGGTCGAGTCCACGTTCACCACGCGCGCGCCCCTCTCCTGGATCAGCCCTTGGATCCTCTCAAGAAGGTGGAGGCTCGATACGCCTCGGTAGGCGGGATCCGTATCGGGGAAATGGGCTCCCAGGTCGCCGAGCCCCATCGCGCCGAGGAGCGCGTCGCCGATCGCGTGCGCCAGCGCGTCACCGTCCGAATGCGCCTTAAGCCCGCGATCATGCGCGAGGGGGGCACCGCCCAGGACCAGCGGGAGGCCGCGCTCGAGACGATGGATGTCGTAGCCGATTCCGACACGATATCCACCCATCATCCCTCCGCATGTCCTGCCTTGAGCCACGCTTCCAGCACGACGAGGTCGCTGGGTTCGGTGAGCTTGAGATTCGACGCTTCGCCCGGCACCACGGCGATTTCGGAGCCGAGCCTCTCGACCAGCATCGCGTCGTCGGTCGCTTCCGTATGTTGCTCTCCGGCGAGCGCGTGAGCGCGCGCGAGTATATCACGCGCGAAGATCTGGGGCGTCTGGGCCCCCGAAAGCCTCTCGCGTGGGATCGAACGCAGGACCCGGCCGCCCGCGACTTCCTTCAGGGTATCGCGGACCGGGCAGGCGGGGATCGCGGCGCCGGTGGACCGCGCGGCCTGGAGCACACGCTCGATTAGAACCGGCGTCACGAGCACGCGGGCCACATCGTGCACGGCGATGAAGGGAAGGGAGCGCGCGAGGGAGTCGATTCCGATCCGCACGGAGTCCCGGCGCGTCTCCCCGCCCGGCAAGACCGCGATCCGCGCCCTGCGTGGATTCGTGCGGGAGGAGGCGATACGTTCCGCATCGTGAAGCAGCGCGGGAGGAACGACCACCGCGATCTCCCCGACGGCTTCGACCTCGAGAAACGTATCGAGGACGCGTTGGAGCGCGGGGCGCCCGCCCACCTCGAGGAGAAGCTTCGGCCCGAGGGCGCCCATGCGGCGGCCCTCCCCCGCACCGGCCAGGATGACCGCAAGATCCACGCTCAGCCCCGTGTCGAGGAGCGCGCGGGGCGCGGGCCCGGAGACGGTTGCGTGGTCCCCCCGGCGCGGGCGGGCAAGCACCGCTCGATCGCTTCCCCCAGCGTCGCCGCGGCGACATGCTCGATCGTCGATGCCGCCTTCCCCCTCGCGGACTCCGCCGCGGGGGCGTTTCGCTTGGGGATCACGGCCGAGCGGAAACCGAGCCGCACCGCCTCTTGAAGCCTGCGCTCCAAATGGGGCACGGGCCTTAGCTCCCCTCCGAGTCCGACCTCGCCCACCGCGACCCTGTCGGCGGCCAGGGGGATATCGCGAAAGCTCGACGCGAGCGCGAGCGCGAGGCCCAGGTCCGCCGCCGGCTCCTCGAGGCGGATGCCCCCTGCCACGTTGACGAACACGTCTGAGCCCGCGAGCGAGAGCCCCGCCCGCTTTTCGAGCACGGCGATCACGACGGCGAGGCGCCTCGGATCCACGCCCTGGACCACCCGCTGCGGGTTCGCGAAGTGGGTCGGGGCGACGAGCGCCTGCACCTCGACGAGGAGCGGGCGGGATCCTTCGATCGACGCGACGACGGCTGAGCCCGGGCTCTCGACCCCGCGGTCGCGCAGGAGGCGCTCCGAGGGATTCTCCACCTCGGACAGGCCGTCGCCGCGCATCTCGAAGACGCCGATCTCGTTCGTCGAGCCGAAGCGGTTTTTCGCGGCGCTCAGGATCCGGTATTCATGGTGAGCGTCCCCTTCCAAATAGAGTACGACGTCGACCATGTGCTCCAGCGTTCGCGGCCCGGCCACGGAGCCGTCCTTCGTGACGTGTCCGATCAGGATGACCGGAAGGGAGCGGTCCTTGGCGAGGCGAAGGAGCCTCAAGCCGCATTCCCGGACCTGCGACACACTGCCCGGCGCCGCGTTGAGCGACGGAACGTAGAGCGTCTGGATCGAATCGATCACGAGAAGCGAGGGGCTCAGGCGTTCGACCTCAGCGGTGATCGCGTCCAGGTCGATCTCGGAATGAAGCCACAGGTGATCCGCGGCCCCGCGGAGCGCGATCCGCTCGGCGCGCATCCGTGCTTGCCGCGGCGACTCCTCTCCGGAGACGTAGAGCACGCTGTGCCCCGCACGGCCCAAGGCGCCCGCGAGCTGGAGGGCCAGGGTGGATTTCCCGATGCCTGGATCGCCGCCGATCAGAACCAGCGAGCCCGGGACGAGTCCGCCCCCGAGGACGCGGTCCAGCTCGCCGATCCCGGAGCGGCGGCGGTCCTCGCCGCGTCCTTCGATATCGGCGAGGCGCTTGGGCTCCTGGGCTCCGGCGCTCCCGCCGTAACCGCGCTTCTCCGGGTGCGTCGAGGCTCGCGGTGTCTCTTCCACGGCGGTATTCCACTCGTTGCAGTGCGGGCAGCGGCCGAACCACTTGGGGCTCTCGTTGCCGCAGGCGGAGCAGAGAAAAATCGTACGGAGTGCCGAGGATGAAGGAGCCTTCTTGGCCATGCGTGATCTCCCGAGCGGGCCTTCGGGGCCGATGTCCGCTAGAAAATACCGATCTTGAGATAGCGCTTCGGGTTTTTCTTGATGTCCTTCACCAGATCGTTGGTGTTGCGGAGCGTCTCCTTGAGCTCGTCATAGAGCGAGGAATCCGCGATCGCCTTCCCCAGCGATCCCTGTTGGTTGTCGATCCGCGAGACCACGCGGTTGAGCGATCCAGCCGTCACGGAGAGCTGCTCGGAGAGCGCGGTGAGCCGTTGCGAGGCCGTTCCGAAGTCGCGGATCGAGGAGGTGACCTGGTCCGAGTTGGTCGATGCGATCGTCTTGATTTGGTGCGCTGCGCTCCGGAAATCCAGGATGGCCTGCCTCAGATCCTCCTGATTCCTCTCGACCGCGGTTGAAAGGTTCGACGACATCTTCTCGAGATTCTTCGAGGCCCGCTCCATCGTGGCCGGATCGACGGCGTCCAGGAATTCGTTGAGCCGCGAGGAGAGCTCCGTCGCTTGCGTGATCAGCTCCCCCGCGCCCGAGATCACCTCGGGAACGCCGGACTGGAAGCGGCCTGGGATGGGCTTCGAGGTGTCGTACTGGCCGGCTGCGGATCCGGGGTCCAAGGCCAGGAACTTCTCCCCCATGAAGCCGATGTTCGCGACCCGGATCATCGCGTCGGGGTGGAGAACCACGTCCCGGTCGATCTCGAACTCCACGCGCACGCCCTGATCCAGGAGCCTCACCTCGCGGACGACGCCCTTCCGGACGCCGCGCACGGAGACCGGATCCCCCTCGGACAGATTCCCGACTTCCTCGAAGCGGGCCACGAGGATCTTCTTCTTCTGTCCGAGGCGGTACTCCTTGATCCACGCGATGCCCGCAAGAAGCATCACGAGGGCGAGGAGGCCCGTGATCCCGACCTGGATGGCGGCTCGGCGCGACGTGTGGTTCATCCCTGATCCTCTACGTGGGGAGGAGAGGCCCTTCGGCGCTCCCCTCGATGAACTGCCGCACCGCTGGATCGGCCGACGCCTGGATTTCCGCAGGGGTTCCGATCGCGTGGATCCGGCCCTCGTGGAGCATCGCGATCCGGTCGGCGATGTGATAGGCGCTACGCATGTCGTGGGTCACGGCGATCGAGGTGATTCCGAGCCTTTCTTGCAATCGGCGGATCAGCCGATTGATCAGGTCGGCCGTGATCGGATCGAGCCCCGTGGTCGGCTCGTCGTAGAGCATGATCTTCGGATTCAGAGCGAGCGCACGCGCCAGGGCGGCGCGCTTCTTCATTCCGCCGCTCAGGCTCGAGGGACGCATGGTCTCCACTCCCTCGAGACCAACCAGGTGGAGCTTCTCGTGGACCACCAGGTCGACCTGCGTCTCGGCGATCCGCGTGTGCTCGCGAAGCGGCAGCCCCACATTTTCGGCTATGGAGAGCGAATCGAACAAGGCACCTCCCTGGAAGAGCATCCCCATCCGTTTTCTGAGATCCAACAGTTCCTTGACGTTGAGCGCGGGCACGTCTTGCCCGTCGACGCGCACCGCTCCTCGGTCCGGATCGATCAGCCCGACGACGTGCTTCAAGAGCACGGATTTCCCCGTGCCGCTCCGGCCGATGATGACGACCGACTCTCCCTCCGCGACCGTCAGGTCCACGCCGCGAAGGACCTCCTTCGCGCCGAGCCGCTTCCAGACCCCTTCGATCTCGATCGAGGGATCAGGCAAAGAGCACCCGGAACAGGAACGACGCGAGGAGGTAGTCCACGATGAGAATCAAAAGGCACGATGCCACGACCGCATGCGTCGTCGCGACCCCCACCCCTTCGGCTCCTCCCTCGCTCCTCAGCCCGTAGTAACATCCCATCGTCGAGATGATCGCTCCGAAGAAAACCGACTTGATCAACCCCGAGAACACGTCGCGCAGATGGAAGTAGAGCCTGAGCCCGCTCGTGAACGTATGTCCGCTCACGTCGAGCGTGAACACCGCAACCAGGTACCCGCCGAAGATCGCGATCACGTCCGCGAAGATCGTGAGCACGGGAAGCATGAGCGTCGCGGCCACGACCCGCGGGACGACCAGGTACCGCGTCGGGCTGATTCCCATGGCCTCCATCGCGTCCACCTGCTCGGTTACGCGCATGGTGCCCAGCTCGGCGGCGATCGAGGCTCCGACGCGCCCGCCCACGACGAGCGCGGTAAGGACCGGCCCCAGCTCGATCACCACCGACTTCCCGATCACGGTGCCCAGGTAAATCATCGGCACATAGTCGCGGAACTGATAGCTCGCTTGCACAGCGGCCACCGCGCCCGTAAATAGCGCTACAATCAGCGTCAACGGCATCGAGCCGATGCCGATTGCCATCATTTGTTGCACGAGGAGGGGGAATTTCCGGAGGCCCCCGGGGAGCTCGCGGAGCACGTCCCCGAGGAGCATGAGCACCTCTCCCGCGTCCCTGAGCCCGTTGAGGATGAAGCGAAACGGGTAGCGGTCGGCGAGCTGCTCGGCGCTCGTCTCGTTCACGCGGGCGCTAGAACTTCGGCTCCGGTACGCTTCGGAGCGACTCGAACCGGGTGCACTCGCTCACGAACGCGAGATCCACGCTTCCGGTCGGGCCGTTGCGCTGCTTCGCGATGATGATCTCCGCCTTCCCGTCACGGTTCGCGGGGTCGGTCTCGTACACCTCGGGGCGATAGACGAAGAGCACGACGTCCGCATCCTGCTCGATCGCGCCCGATTCGCGAAGATCGGAGAGCACCGGTCGCTTCGTGCCTCCACGCGTCTCCACCGCCCGGGAGAGCTGGGAGAGCGCGATGACGGGAACGTGAAGCTCCTTGGCGAGCGCCTTCAGCGAGCGCGAAATGGCGGAGATTTCCTGCTGGCGATTTTCGGACGACTCGGGCCCGCGAACCAGCTGCAGGTAGTCGATGATGATGAGCCCGAGCGGCACTTCGGAAACGAGCCGCCTCGCCTTGGCCCTCATCTCGAGGATGCTCATCGCCGCCGTGTCGTCGATGTAGATCGGCGCTTCGTGGAGCTGCGCGGCCGCGTTTTGGAGCCGCTTGTACTCGTCGTTGCTCGCATAGCCGCGCCGGATCTTATGGATGTCGACCCGCGCGAGGGAGCACATCAGCCGCTGGACGAGCGACTCCTTGGACATTTCCAGGCTGAACACCGCGATCGCCTGACGCTCGGCCGGCTTCAGGTGCACCGCGACGTTCTCCGCGATATTCATCGCGAAGCTCGTCTTACCCATCGAAGGGCGGCCGGCGATCACGACAAAGTCCGATTTCTGGAATCCCGCGGTCATCTCGTCGAGGTCGTAAAACCCGGAGGGCACCCCCGTGACGTGGACCTTGCGCTGCCGATACTCCTCGATCGCGGAGTAGCCCTGCAGCACGAGCTGGCGCATCGGGTGAAACCCCGTTCGGAGCCGGTCGTCGGAGATCGCGAAGATCGCCTGCTCGGCGCGGTCCAGGAGCGCGGCGGGCTCCTTCCTCTGGTCGTAGCATTCTCCGACGATCTCGGTCCCGACGTCGATCAGGCGGCGGAGCGTCGCTTTCTCGTTCACGATCTTGCAGTAATGCTCGACGTTCGCCGCGGTGGCCACGAACTGGTCCAAACTCGTGAGGTAGGTCGCGCCGCCGACCGCCTCCAGCTCCTTCTTTCGCTTGAGATCCTCGACCAGGGTGACCAGGTCCACCGCCTCGTTCCGATCGAAGAGGCCGATCATCGAGCGCCAGATCTTGCGATGCGTCTCGCGGTAGAAGGAGCGCTCGTCCAGGTTCTGGATCGCGGCGGCGATGGCGTCGCGCGAGAGGAGCATCGCCCCGAGCACCGAGCGCTCGGCGTCCAGGGACTGGGGAGGAATCCGTCCTCCCTCCACGACGTCCTCTTTCTCGAAGGGCCGTCGCTCGACCGCGACCCGTCCTGCCGCACGCTCCATTACAGGCTCCTCAACTCGCACCTTGGGCTTTCAAGGTGTCACGCACACGCTGCAGATCCTCCCACGCTTCGCGCTTCAAGGCGGGATTTCGAAGGAGCGCTGCGGGATGATACGTCGGGATGAGCGGAATTCCCTTGTATTCGAACGTTCGCCCCCTGAGGGAGGCCATGGAGGATTTGGTCTTCAACAGAGCCTGCACCGCCGATAGGCCGAGCGCGCAGATGAGCGCCGGCCTGACGAGCGCGAGCTGCTGCTCCAGATACGGCATGCATTGATCCACCTCGTCCTGCAGCGGCGTCCGATTCTCGGGAGGTCTGCACTTGAGCACGTTGCAGATGTAGACCTCGTCCCGGCGAAGCTGAATGGCGGCGATCATCTTGTCGAGAAGCTGCCCCGCGCGCCCCACGAAGGGAAGACCCTTCAAGTCCTCGTCACGCCCCGGCGCTTCCCCG
>DASXTQ010000057.1:0-19535 GCA_036505295.1 Candidatus Eiseniibacteriota bacterium | reverse complement strand
GAGCTCGGAGTCAGCCACGTTCATCTGGCAGCCGTAGGTCTCGATGTAGAGTCGCCGCTCCATGGGGCGAGAAGTATACGCGACACCAAAGGCTCACCGAGAGGGTCAAGTTCGGCGCCTGGGATGCCGATCGATCGATTGCGCATGGTTCCGCTCCCGATCGTTCGAGGGCCCATGACCGAATCCAAGGGTACCGTTCTCGTCGTCGATGATGAGGAAGCTGTTTTACAAGTAGCGTCGGACATCTTAAGCTATCTCGGGTACTCGGTCGAAACCTCGCCGTCGGGGCAGGAAGCCGTAAACCGCCTGCTCCAGGGAGCAAGGCCGGACCTTGTTCTCCTTGATGTGATCATGCCCGGGATGGGCGGTGTCGAGACCTTCCGGAAGCTCCGCGAAATCCAGCCGGATCTCCGGGTCCTCATCACCACCGGGTACGCGGAGCGGAGCGCTGTCCAATCCCTGGCCGATGAAGGCGCGGCTGGATTCGTGAACAAGCCTTTCGCCATCGAAACGCTCGCGAAGCGGATCGAACAGATCCTCGGTTAGCTCCACCGCCCCGGAATCGCCCCCTTCACCCGCCTCCGCCCGATCCTCCGTGGACCCGAAGCGCCGCCCATGGCACAATGCGCGAGCTTAGGAACGAACGGAAGCTCTGGACCGCCTGGCGGACGGGGACACGAATGATCAAGAGCGACAAGTGGATTCGCCGCATGTGCCGCGAGCACGGAATGATCGAGCCCTTCGAGGAAAAGCAGATGCGCGAGGGAACGATCTCCTACGGCGTTTCTTCCTATGGATACGACCTTAGAATCGCGGATGAATTCAAGATTTTCACGAACATCAACAGCACGATCGTCGATCCGAAGGAGTTCGATTCGAAATCGTTCGTCGATTACCAAGGGGACGTCTGTATCGTCCCCCCCAATTCATTCGCGCTCGGCCGGAGCGTCGAATATTTCCGCATCCCGCGCCGAACGATGACCATCTGTGTCGGGAAATCGACCTACGCCCGCTGCGGAATCATCACCAACGTGACGCCGCTCGAGCCCGAATGGGAAGGGCACGTGACGCTCGAGATCTCGAACACCACACCCCTTCCGGCGCGCATCTACGCCAACGAGGGCATCGCGCAGGTCCTGTTCTTCGAGAGCGACGAGGACTGCTCGGTCTCGTACAAGGACAAGAAGGGCAAGTACCAAAACCAGCGGGGCGTCACCCTCCCGCGCGTCTGAGCCTGCCCCCGGTCGACGCCCTGGGGCCGCGCCTACAGCGCCGCGCGGCTCACTCCCAGATACAGATTGAAGTCCGAGACGAGATTGATCCCGTTGACGCGCTGGTAGACGGGAAGCTGGACCACACCGTAGAAGGCGGTCTTCCCCATCACGTTGACCCGGATCCCCGGGCTCACAAAGGCCCACGTCCCACCCGTGTGGCCCGGATCGGCATCCGTGTCCCCCGCGTCGTCCTTGGCCCGTACCCGGAAATCACCCGATAGAAGCAGCTCCAGCGAGCGGGTGACCGGGTAGCCCAGCCCGAGATTCGACTGCAGCTCGGAGCCCACGCGGTACCGCTCTGTCCCGCGTCCGTTGGCCCGTCCCATCAAGCTGAGGCGGACGGGCACGGCGCCGTAGGCTCCCCCCGGCATCTTCGTCGTGAGCGACCACCGCGCTCCGACGCCTGCAATCGCGCCCCAGGCGCCGTTGCCCGGACGCGCCGGCGGCTCAGGCTCTTCGCCGTTGAACTCTTCGACGTGGCGTACGCCCGTTGGCGCCTTGAAGCCGCCCTCCACGTGGTAGCGGGTCGCTTTCTCCTCGCCGTGCACGAAGGTTCTGGAAACTTGGGCTTCCATGTCTCCGACTCCTTGATAGCTCCAACGCATGAGCTCGGGCGGGTTACCCGGCTCGTTGTGGAGGTGCTCGTGATACCGGTTCACAAAGGGCAGCGAGCCCGTGATCGTCCAGTTCTCATTGGGCTGGTATACGGCTCGCGCGGTCGTGATCCGATTCACGGTACGGACCTCGTCCTCGTGGCTCGGCAAGGCGCCGACGACGGCGTCCTTCGTTCCGACGCGTGGCTGGTCCTGATCGATGTACTGCTGTGAAAGATCGAATGAGAGAAGCGAGCGTTCCCAGAGCATGCCCGGATCGATGGGACAATGCTCCGATCCGCAGCTTGCGCGCGCGCCGGATGGGACCAGCGCGACCGCAGCGAGAATGACGACGATGCGCCAAGACATGGGATGCATCCTCCGCGAAAAACGATTTCGAGGCGCTCCAAAGCGAGAAGCGCCGGGTCGGTAGTGCCTTTGGCGGGCTTGCGCGTCAGGCGCGCGGAGGAGGATCGACGGGTGCGGGGGTTCGGGTGGCGGGTTCGACGAGCGCGAATTCGATGGGCCCCGCCGTGGTCAGAAGCGTGGCGCGCGCGTGGGTTGGGTCGAGTGTCCCAGGATCGGGAACGCCAGGTACCATCCGGGCGCCTTCGCGGCCGCATGACGGGGCGCAAAGCCGGACGTCCGAGGCCCCGCTCGCGGGTTGAACCGCGGCGTGCGCAACGGCCGGCCCTGTTTTGGCGCCGGCCATCGGGCGTGCCGCTTCCGTGCCGCACCCTGTCGCGTGCATGGGGCATGAAGCCATGCCGCAGCAGGACTTCGCGGGGGCTCGTGCCGGGGGCGTGGCCTGTCCCCTGCCCTCAACAGCCGCACACACCGGCGACTCGGTGAAGAGACCCGGAGCTTCGGCCGCAAGAATCAGGAGCGCCAGGACCAAAGCGAGAATAGAGCGCATCACCCCGCCATCATATACCATGATGCGGGATCGAATCCATTTCGGCCCGGCGCACTTGGGGGGAGCATGACGGAAGAATCCATTCGAAGCGTTGCCGTTGTCGGCGCGGGAATCATGGGGCGGGGCATCGCGCTTGCCTCGGCGCGCGCGGGCCTCAAGACGAGCGTGATCGAACCCAACGCCGCGGCGGTCGAGTCGGCGCGCACGGAGGTCGACAAGGTGCTCGAGCGTTCGCGTGAGAAAGGGGAGATCGACGAAGCCGCGCAGCGCGCGGCGAGAGAGAGGCTCTCCTGGTCCGGCGCGTATGACGTCGCGAACGGCGCCGACCTCGTGATCGAGGCGGTTCCCGAGTCGATGGCGATCAAGGCCGAGGTCTACAAGAACCTCGCGCCGCGCCTTGCGCCCACAAGCGTCATCGCGACGAACACCTCCTCGCTCAGCATCACCGAGCTTGCCGCAACGTCGGACCGCCCCGCCCGATTCGTCGGGATGCACTTCTTCAACCCGGTGCATCGGATGAAATTGGTCGAGCTGGTGCGCGGCCTGGAAACCTCCGACGAAGCGCTCGCGGTCGCGGAGCGGGCGGCCAGGGCTATGGGCAAGGAAACCGTGGTCGTCCGCGAATCGCCTGGGTTCGTGACGAGCCGCATCAACGTCCTGATCGGGAACGAAGCCTTCGCGATGCTCGAGTCGGGAGTCGCCTCGGCCCGCGACATCGACAAGGCCTTGAAGCTCGGGCTCAACCACCCCATGGGTCCATTCGAGCTGGTCGACCTGGTCGGTCTGGACACGCGGCTCAGCATCCTGGAATATCTGCATCGAACGCTGGGCGACAGGTTCCGGCCCTCCCCGCTCCTCATTCAATATGTGAAAGCAGGCCGCCTGGGGCGCAAGGTGGGGCGCGGCGTGTACGAGTACCCGAGCTAGAGGATGGCGCGCATGAATCCGACCGAAACCCTGCCGAAACCCGCATTGACCTCCGGCGGCCGCCTGTTGATCGGCGGCGACTGGCGCGAGGCTCAATCGGGAAAGCGCTTCCGCACGCTGAATCCAGCGACGGGGGATACCCTTCTTGAGGTCGCGGAAGGAGACGCGGCCGACGTCGACCTCGCGGTTCAGGCCGCCCGCCGGGCGCTCGAGGGACCGTGGGGCAAGATGTCCGCCTCGGAACGCGGGCGGCTCCTCTGGAAGCTGGGCGATCTCGTGAACGAGAGGGCCGCCGAGCTCTCCCAGCTCGAGACCCTCGACACCGGCAAGGCGATCTGGGAGTCCTCGAAGATCGACGTGCCGCTCACCGCGGACACCTTCTACTACTACGCGGGAGCCGCGACCAAGCTCGAAGGGCGGACGATCCCGGTGAGCGGGCCCTATCTCAACTACACGCTCCGCGAGCCGCTGGGGATCGTGGGACTCATCGTTCCATGGAACTTCCCCCTCCTTCTCGCCGCGCGCAAGGTCGCCCCCGCACTCGCCGCGGGAAACGCCGCAATCTTGAAGCCGGCCGAGGAGACGCCCCTTTCGGCGCTCCGGCTGGGGGAGCTCGCGTTGGAGGCGGGGCTGCCCCCCGGCGTGCTCAACGTGGTGCCAGGCTTCGGACCGACGGCGGGCGCGGCGCTCGTCGCGCACCCCGGCGTCCAGGGCATCGCCTTTACGGGCGAGACGACCACCGGCCAGCTCATCATGCAGAACGCCGCACGCGCCCTGAAGAAGATCTCACTCGAGCTTGGCGGAAAGTCTCCGAACATCGTCTTCGCCGACGCGGACCTCGAAGCGGCGGTACGCGGATCGATCTTCGCCATCTTCTACAACAAGGGCGAGGTCTGCACGGCGGGATCGAGGCTCTTCGTGGAGAAGGGGATCCACGACGCGATGCTCGAGAAGGTGATCGACCGCGCGCAGAAATTCCCGCAGGGAGATCCCTTCGATCCCAAGACCCGGCTCGGCGCCCAAACCTCCGAGGCGCAGATCGAGAAGATCGCCCGCTACGTGGACATCGGCAAGAAGGAGGGCGCGAAGCTCGTCCTGGGAGGCGAGCCCGCGCGCGTCGGGAATGGGCGCGGATTCTTCTGGAAGCCTACCATCTTCGACGGCGTCACGAACTCGATGACGATCGCCCGCGAAGAGATCTTTGGGCCGGTGCTCTCCGTGATCGCGTTCGACGATTTCGACAAGGCGCTGGCGGAGGCGAACGACTCGTTCTACGGCCTGAGCGCGGCGGTATGGACGCGCGACATCAAGAAAGCGCACCGCGCGGCGCACACACTGCAGGCGGGAACCGTGTGGATCAATACCTACAACCTCTACGACGCGGCCTCTCCTTACGGTGGCACCAAGGGATCCGGGTCGGGCCGCGAGTCCGGCATGCAGGGGCTCGATTTCTACACCCAGACCAAGAGCGTCTGGGTGGATCTGAGCTGACCGGATGGCCGAGGTTCGGACGTCGGACATCCTCACGGAGCGGCGCGGCCGCGTCGCGCTGATCACACTGAACCGCCCCGGGTCCTTGAATGCGCTCTCGGTGGACATGCGCGCCCCCCTACGCGAAGCGTTCGAAGGAGCCGCAAGCGACTCCGGCGTGCGGGCGATCGTGGTCACCGGCGCAGGGCGCGGATTCTCCTCCGGCGGCGACATCAAGTTCATGGAATCGGTGATGGCCCGGGGCGGCCGCTTCGAGGATTTCCGCCCCCTCGTCGAAGCCGGCCGGGAGATCGTGCTGGCGCTGGCGAGGATCGATAAGCCGGTGATCGCGGCGGTGAACGGCGCGGCGGCCGGAGGGGGCATGAGCTTGGCGCTTGCCTGCGACGTGCGCTGGGCTTCCGAAAACGCAAAGTTCGCCCAGAGTTTCGCCCGGATCGCGCTTCATCCCGATTGGGGCGCGCTCCACTCGCTCCCGCGCCTTCTCGGCACTTCGCGGGCACTGGAGCTGATGTGGACGGGCGATCTCGTGGATGCTCAGGAAGCGCTTCGCTTGGGGATCGTCTCCCGCGTGCTCCCCGCGGAGCGGCTCCTGCCCGAGACGGTTGCCTTCGCGGACCGGCTCGCGCAGGGACCGGCCGTCGCGCTGGCCGAAATCAAGCGCTCGGTCCGGGCCTCGCTCGGCTATACTCTCGAGCAAGCGCTCGAACGGGAAATCGAAGCCCAGGAACGTTGCTGGAACTCGCATGACGCCCGCGAGGGCTTCGCCGCTTTTCTCGCGAAACGCGAGCCGCGCTACGAGGGCCGTTGAGGCAGCCCTGACCGCGGAGGCATGACGAGCTTGACTCCCACCCCGAAGAAGGAGGATCCACCCGTGACACCCGAGACGCAGACCCTTCCGGCCGCGGGGACGCGGGTTCTTTACCGCGTCGAGAACGGCATCGCGATCTTCGAGCTGAACGATCCACCCGCGAACACGTACACGTACGAGATGATGCGCGACCTGGACGACGCGATCTTGAAGGCGCGCTTCGATCCCGGCGTCCACGTGATCGTGATCCGTGGCGCGGGCGACAAGTTCTTCTGTGCCGGCGCGAATATCAAGATGCTCCAGACCGCGGATCCTACCTTCAAGTATTTCTTCTGCCTCCACGCCAACGAGACTCTCAACCGGCTCGAGCAAACGCCGAAGCTCGTCATCGCGGCCATCAACGGACACTGCGTGGGCGGAGGCCTCGAAATCGCCATGGCGGCGGATATCCGGATCGCGAAGCGGAACGCCGGCAAGATCGGACTTCCCGAAGTGACCCTGGGCGTCCTCCCCGGCACCGGCGGAACGCAGCGGATGGGGCGCCTGGTGGGGAAGTCGCGTGCGATCGAGCTGATGGCGACCGGATCTACATTCTCCTTCGAGGAGGGCGAGCGCTACGGACTGGTGAACCACGTGTATGAGGCGGAGGACTTCGACGCGAAGGTGATGGAGTACGCGCGCCAGTTCGTCCCGCCCGGCAAAGCCTCGAAGGCCGTGGGGCGGATCAAGCGCTCGGTTCAGTCGGGGCTCGAGGTTCCGTTCAGCGAGGCGCTCGCGATCGAGCGCGAGCTTCAACAGCAGCTCTTTACGAGCGAGGATGCGCGGGAGGGGCTGAACGCCTACGTGGAGAAGCGCCCGCCCAAGTTCACCGGAAAGTAACCGGGTCACGCGCGATCACGCATCGCGATGGTGAATCGTAGCCTCGCGCCGCGCGAGCGAATGGTGCTCCGTGCGGCGCGCGAGATCGAGGAGGGGGAGACCGTGTTCGTCGGAACGCGGCTCCCCCTTCTTGCTTATCTGGTCGCGAAAAATACCCACGCCCCCAATGCCGTCGCGCTCTATGAGAACGGCCTCATCCGCGAGGAGGCCGCCCGCGAGCTCCTGTTCACGATGGGCGATCCGCCCAACATCCTGAACGCGACCTCCGCCTCGACGACACTCGACGTGATGGGCATGATGCAGGCGGGGCGCGTCGATCTCGGCCTCCTCGGCGGCGCGGAGGTGGATCGCTTCGGTAACATCAACTCAACCGAGGTCGAAGACGAATCGGGACGCATGACGCGCCTCCCGGGTAGCGGCGGCGCCGCGGACATCGCGTCGCTCGCGCGCCGAACGGTGATCCTCATACCCCAGGAGGCGCGTAGATTGGTGGAGCGCGTGCGTTTTCGCACGAGCCCCGGGTATGGGGACGGACCTGGCTTCCGCGAGCGCGAGGGGCTGCCCCCGGGCGGTCCGACGGCGATCGTGACCACGCACGCGGTGTTCCGCTTCGATCGCGTCATCGCGGAGGGCTACCTCTACGAGGTTTTCCCGGGCGTCACCGTAGACCACGTGCTCGTGGGAATGAGCTGGTCGCCGCGAATCGCCCAGCCGCTCGGCATGACGCGCCCATTCTCCGTGGAAGAAATCGACTCGCTCCGCCGCATCGACCCGGATGGGTTCTGGACCGGCGGCCGAGGCTGAGGCTTGCCCGGCCTGGCTCCGTGCCGTTGGCGATTGTGTTTTGGCCGCGCCGGTGCAGACCCGGCGCTTTTTTTGTCCCCCGGCCGGGTTTAGAATGGGGGCATCCCCATCTGCCAGCCCGGTCCTCATCGGAGGAAGCTTGCGCCTGCGCGTTCGGTCCTACCGAGCCTTGGTTCCCTTGCTCGGCGCGCTCCTGGCCCCGCAAGCACTCGCCGTGCCGTTCGTGATTCAAACGGTCGACTCGGTCGGCGTCCGCGGCAACCACAACTCGATGGCCCTCGATTCGCGCCAGGATCCGCATATCGCGTATGCCGGCGCGGGCCGTCTTCTCTACGCGTCGGCCCACGACACCACGTGGACCGTCGAAGTAGCGGACTCCCTCGGCAACGTGGGCTACTACACGTCGCTCGCATTCGACGGCGCCGACATCCCCCATATCAGCTACTTCGATATCGATCGGGCCGATCTACGCTATGCCACGAAAGTGTCCGGCCTGTGGGTCGCCCAGGTGGTCGACTCGGCCGGAAGCGTGGGGCAGTTCAGCTCGATCGCCCTCGATGCCGATGGTAATCCGAAAATCACCTATTACGACAACACGCACGGATACTTGAAGTACGCGGCGATGGCGGGCGGCGTTTGGACCATCGAGACCGTGGACTCGGTCGGCGACGTGGGGTTTTACACATCGCTCGCGCTCGACGCGCTCGGGGAGCCTAGCGTGAGCTACTCCGATATCAGCGGCGGGGGGCTCAAATACGCCCACAAGTCGGGAGGGGCGTGGACCGTTGAAATTGTGGAACCGGGCGCTTCGATCGGGACCTATTCATCCCTCGCGCTCGAGACATCCGGTCGGGCCCATATCAGCTACGCGAACATCGGGACCCAGACCCTCAAATATGCCGTACAGAACGGCGCGGGATGGGACATCGAGACGGTGGACGGAAGCGGAACGGTCGGCTACTACACGTCGATTCAGCTCGCGGGAGGAACCAGCCCGCGAATCAGCTACATCGACATAGCGCACAAGAAGCTCCTCTACGCCGCGCGCGGTTCGGGTTTCAACTGGAACATCGAGACCGTGGACCAGGTGACGCAGGCCCTCTTCTACACCTCTCTCAAGCTCGACGGCGAGGGCAATCCGAAGATCAGCTACTTCGACAACGAGAAGGGTGATCTCAAGTTCGCCGATTCCGCGGTTCACCTGATCGTGCCCGCAGGGGGCGAGCTTTGGCCTTCCGGGAGCGCGCAGAAGGTTGCCTGGGCCGGGATCGGGCCGGTCGAGGTCCTGATCTCCCAGGACGGCGGCGCGAGTTACATCCCCGCCCTGCCCTCGCCGGTAACGGACCACCAGGTATTCATCGCGGTTCCATCCTGGACGACGAGCTTGGGCCGGGTGAAGGTTCTCCGGAGCTCCCCCCTTTCCTCGTCCGAATGCAGGGGATTCCTTACCATAGCCCTCGGCCTCACCTCTCCCTGGTGGGCGACGACCGTCGACGGGGTGGGCTCCACAGGATTCAACCCCTCGCTCCGCCTGACGCCGGCCGGAGCGCCTCGAATCGCCTATTGGAACCTCTCGACCCGGGCGGTCCAATTCGCGTCGCGCGCCGCCGGTGCCTGGAATCTCGAAACCGTGCAGGTCACGGGCGGATCGACGACGCCTACGTCGCTCGCGATCAGCGCCATCGGGATTCCCTCGATCGCCTACTTCGACAATGCAACCCGGCAGCTCAAGTATGCGGTCCGGGTGGGCGGGGCGTGGTCGAGCGAGATCGTCCGATCGCTCACCGTCGTGGGGGATCATTGCTCCCTGGCGCTCAACTCGTTCGGGAGCCCGAGAATCGCCTACTACGAAAGCTCGCCCGCGAGGCTCGTCCTCGCCGCGCAATTCGGCACTTCATGGGGCACGGAGGACGTGGACGCCGGAACGGACGTCGGTCTCTACAACTCCCT
Organism: Candidatus Eiseniibacteriota bacterium; assembly: GCA_036505295.1. Lineage (GTDB taxonomy): Bacteria > Eisenbacteria > RBG-16-71-46 > SZUA-252 > SZUA-252 > WS-7. The sequence continues at coordinate 9,893 of DASXTQ010000057.1, read as the reverse complement.
CGCGCTCGACAGTTTTGGATCCCCGTACATCAGCTACTACGACGGGACCAATCATGACCTGAAATTCGCTTCCAAGATGGGCGCGACCTGGACCGTCGAGACTGTCGATGCGGCCGGAGACGTTGGAGCGTATTCCTCGCTCGTGCTGGACGCGGGCCGAAATCCTCACGTGAGCTACGTGGACGTTGCGAACGGATATTTGAAATACGCTACCAAGGCGGGAGGCGCTTGGACGCTCGAGACCGTGGACTTCGGTGGGTACGTGGACGGCTCCACGTCCATCGCGCTCGATGGCGGCGGCCAGCCGCACATCGCGTATTACGACGCAGTAACGAGCCGGCTCCGATACGCATCGCGCTCGGCGCTGGGCTGGAGCACCGAGAGCGTCGACCCGAGCGCGGGAGGGGGAAGACGAAACTCGCTCGCTCTGGACTCGGATGGGAATCCGCGGATCGCCTTCCAGCAAATCCAGTCGAGCGATCTGCGCTACGCCTCCGCCGCGATCGAGCTCTCCGCTCCGGCGACCGCGGTCGTATGGCCGGTGGGGGCGAATCGGATCGTGCGCTGGGACGGAACCGGATACGCGAGCCTTTCGATTTCAACCGACGGTGGAAACTCGTTTCAGACGATCGCGCCCGGGCTCAGCGGGGGCACGTATACGCTGGTCGTGCCGCGGTCCCCATCGACGCAGTGCCGCCTGCGCCTCCAGCGTGAGTTCCCATATTCCGCCTCTCTCTCCGAATCCCTGTTCGAGATCCGGGCCAGCGTGGATCTCGTCACCTTCCGCGCGGACCCTGTGCCGTACGAAGGGGGCGCGCTCGTAACTTGGGCGACCAATCCCGGAGTGGGCGATCTCGCCGGGTATCGCCTCGAGAAGTCGGTGGGCTCCGGCGCCTTCACCTCGGTCCTCGGGCTCACGAGCGAGGTCACCTACCGCGATCCCGGCGCGACGCCGGCCACGCAATACAGGCTGACCGCGGTGAACGGTCTGGGGGACGCGTTCGTTCTGGGCGTGGCCAGTTTCCGGCCCCGAAAGCCGCTCGCCGCAGGACCGTTGCCCTACCGCACCGGGGACCTCACGATCTCCTTCGCGTCCGCCGGCGGGCCCGCCGGCGCATCCGCCCTCACCGAAGTGACTCTGTATGACCTGCGCGGGCGGCGGGTCCGCACGATCGCGCGCGGTCCGTACCCGTCCGGCTTCCAAAGCGCCGCGTGGAACGGGAAGGACGAAGGAGGACGCCGGGTCGCCTCGGGCGTGTACTTCCTGAAAACCGTGAGCGGCGGCCACGAAGAGTCGATCAAGATCACCGTGCTTCGATGACCGCCTGACTCCCTCCCGCAGTAGGCCCGGCTTCGGGCGTGTGTTACGGTAGGAACATGGCCGAACGCGAAGTCGTGACCTACCATCTGGAAGACCGCGTGGGCCGCGTGACGCTCGACCGGCCGCCTCTTCACATCCTGGACCTTCCGACCATCCGGGAATACTCCGCCGCCTTGAGCCGCGTCGAGCGCGACCCCGCCGTGGTGTGCATCCTTGGCGCTGCCGGAGACAAGGCGTTTTCGGCCGGCGTGGACATCGCGGATCACACCCGCGAGAAAGTCCCGGTCATGCTCGAGCAATTTCACGGCCTGATTCGAAAGGTGAGGCGCCTCGAGTGTGTCACGATCGCGGCGGTTCAAGGATTGGCGCTGGGCGGCGGATTCGAGCTGGCGCTCGCGTGCGACATGATCGTCGCCGAGGAGGGAGCGACGTTCGGAGTCCCGGAGATCTGGCTTGGATGCTTTCCACCGGTCGCGGCCGCGGTGCTGCCTCGGCATCTCGCGCCCCAGAAGGCCTACGAGCTGGTCTTGAGCGGGGAGCCGATCACGGCGGCGGAGGCGACCCAGATGGGGCTCGTGAATGCCCTCGCGCCCCGCGGGAAGCTCGAGGAGACCCTGGACCGGTTCGTCGCGCGCTTCACGGAGAAAAGCGGAGCCGCTCTGCGCATCGCCAAGCAGGCGCTCCGGGTCTCGGAGGACGCAGCGTTCGGCGCGGCGCTCGAGGCGATCGAGCGGCTGTATCTGGAGGAGCTCATGCGGACACACGACGCGGAGGAGGGCATCCGAGCGTTCTTGGAACGACGCCAGCCGAAATGGGAAGACCGATGAGCGATTTCGCGGGAGCGCCGGAGCCCCGTCCGGGCCGCTAGGCCTCCCACCGCGCTCCCAGGGCCCGCATCATGCCGCGCGCCTTGACCAGCGTTTCCTCGTACTCCCCTTCCGGCGTCGAGTCCGCGACAATGCCGCCTCCCGCGTGAAACGTCGCCGCACCCGCTTCGACCACCATCGTCCGGATCGCGATATTGAAGTCGCACGCCCCGCTCACGTCCCAGAAACCGATGGCCCCGGTGTAGATCCCTCGGCGTGTCGGTTCGAGCGCGTCGATGATATCGACCGCGCGGATTTTCGGCGCCCCGGTGATCGAGCCTCCGGGAAACATGGCCCGAATCACGTCGACCGGACCGGCATCCTCGCGCAGGATGCCCTCCACCTTCGAAACCAGGTGGTGCACGTTGGCGTAGCTCGCGACTTCGCAGAGCGACGTGACGTGGACGCTTCCGATCTCGCAGATCCTGCCCAGGTCGTTTCGCTCGAGATCCACGATCATTACATTCTCCGCGCGGTCTTTGGCGCTCGCCCGGAGCGATTCGGTCAGCGCGGCATCTTCGGCGGGCGTCGAGCCCCGCGGCCGCGTCCCCTTGATCGGCCAGGTCTCGATCCTGCTCCCGTCGATACGGAAAAACCGCTCTGGAGAGGAAGAAGCGATCGCGGCGCCCGGCGCCATGAGAAACGCGGAGAATGGAGCCGGGGACTCTTCGCGCAGCGAGCGAAATAGAGCGGCCGGGTCCGGCGCCGGCGTGAAGCGAAATCGCTGGGCGAGGTTCACCTGGTAGATGTCGCCGGCCGCGATGTGCTCGAGTGCTCGCTCCACCGCCCGGCGGTAGCCGTCCCGGGTGAAGTTCGACCGCACGACCGCGGCGGCGGATGGCGCCTGCACCGAGCGAACGTCGGGGGCCGAGGACGGCGCGGCTACCGGCGCCGCTCCCACGACCCGCGCCCATTGGTGCTCGAGCCGGGTCTTCGCGCACCCTTCACGCGAGTCGGGGTCGCGCTCGGAGAGCCCGGTCGAGACGACCCAGCCCTGCCCGCTCGCTCGATCCCACGCCCAAACCACGTCGTAGAATCCGAGCGAAAGGTCCGGTAGCGATGACTCGCGACGCGCTCGCCCGGGATAGCGCTCGAGCTGATCCTTCAAGTCGTAGGAGAGGTATCCCGCGAGCCCCGATACGAACGGCAGGTGGCGCGCGCCGCCGGAGATTCCAGCCGGGATCGCCGCCATCTCGTGCTCATAGGAGGACCGCTCGGGCCACGCGCGGGCCAGCGCCTCCATCGGCCTCCCGGGTAGAGCGACCGTCTCGCCGCCGGCCAGCTTCCATAGCGTTCCCCCGCGAAGCTCGAGCCGCCAAGCCGGATCGAAGGCGAGGATGGTCCATCGCGCGCCCTCATCGACGGCGCCGAGCGACTCGAGAAACACGGTGTGCGGCTCCCGCTCGACCGCCGAGAGCGCTTGGAGCGGCGCCAGATCGCGCGGAATCATGCGCACAACCGGACGAATCTGGGACCTGGTCCGCTCGGCCGCGTCAGTAGCCATAGTCGACCGGTTCCGGGAAGTGGTGGTCGAGAGGAATCAACGACGCGACACGCTCGTTTCCGAGGCGTTTCAAGTACCCGCCCAGACCCTCCGCCCCCTCCACCCAATCCGCACGCCAGCGCCCATATCCATCCGCGGTCTTGGTCACGCGATGGTATTCCGAATAGGCCTCGTGGTCCCTCCGGTAGTAGCCCTGCACAGGAGAAGGGTGCGCCCCCCAGCGCGCTTCGCATACCGCGGAGACCACGAGACCCGGAATCACGACTCGATTCGGATCGCGCCGGATCTGCTCCGGGGTCACGATCTCCTCGGCGGTCACGATCACCGCGCGCGCCGCACGAACCGCGTCGGGCGTGATTCCAAGGCTTCCCCACATGATTCCATTCCCGTGCGCATCCGCGCGCTGCACGTGCACGATCGCGATGTCGGGATGCAGCGGCCGCACGGCGAGGAGCGGTTCTCCGCCGAGCGGACTCATGATCGGCTCGAGGTAGGGATTCCGCGCGACCAGGTCGGTCCCGAGCGCCGAACGGGTCGGGACGAATGGCGCCCCGATCGCCGCGGCGTGGAGGGCGAGCGCCAACGTGAAATTCGAGAACTCGACCACGTCGATGCGCCGCGGCTCGCCGCGCTCGACCGCGCGCCGGAAGCAATAGGCCGAGCCCATCATCACGTTTCCCACCCAAGCGCCCATGACGCGCCGGGCGAGCCCGGCGCCGATGAGCTGGTCGAAACAGATGTCCGATACGGGGCCGATCAGGGAGAGATCCCCAATGCCACGCCGGATGATCTCGTGGGTTGCCGCGAAGGGAATCATCTGCTCGAGGCACGTGCCCAGCACGATCGACGCGCCGGGATGCACGAAGCGCTCGATCGCCTCGCCGAGCGGCAGGAGTTTCTCCTGACCCCGGTGGTGGGACAGGGCATCGGGCCGTGCGGCGGCGCGCCTAGGAGACAGGTCATCCATCCGGATTTCGGGCGATTTCGACATGGAACCCGGAATGATAACGCATCCGAGTGGCCGCGGACCGGACCCCAGCGAAGCTACGCTGTGGGCGGGGCCTCGGAAGCTACTTGGCGGGCGCCGGCTGTTCCCGCACCAGGGCTTTCACGATCAGAAACACGACGAGGGCAATGATGAGAAAATCGAGGACCGCGCCGAGAAAATCGCCCACCCCCAGCTTGATCGCGCCGATCGACACGGTCGCGGTCCGCCAGTTGCCGCTCGGCGTCAAGGCACCGATGATCGGCATGATCAGATCGGCGACGATGGCGGCGACGAGCTTCTGGACCGCCCCCCCGATCACCACCGCGACCGCGAGCGCAATCACCCCATGCTTCAGAAGGAAAGCTTTGAACTCACCGATCATGGCTCGATCCTCCATGTGGAAACCGTCCCCGGGTGCGGGTATTCTGCGCTCTGCACGCATGCCTCCGTGACCGAACGGATCACGTCGGGCCCGCGAAATCTACCAGACATGCTCGGCTGGCTCGACAACGTCTTTCCGCGACGCGCCCTGTTCCAGAGGGACCGCCGTCTCCTGCATCTATTCCTCGGTCGCGTCCTCGGGTCCACCGGGTTCTCCATCGTCATCCCGTTCCTGAGCCTCTACCTGCACGGGGAGCGCGGGGTCCCCATGAGCCTCGTGGGTGGGATCTTCTTCTTCGCGGCGCTCGCGGGCGCGGTGGGGCAGGTGGTGGGAGGCGAGCTGACGGACCGCCTTGGGAGAAAGGTGGTAATCGTCGGATCGCAGCTCGTCCGCTCGGCGGCCTTCGTCGGATTCGGCGTGGCCGTCCTGGTCCATGCGCCCATCTTCTGGTTCTTCCTCATCACCGCGCTCAGCGCGCTCGCGGGACGCGCGTTCGAGCCCCCTTCGGGTGCCATGGTAGCCGACATCGCCACCGGATCCGCCCGCGCCGAGTACTACGCGATCCTGCGAATCGGCGGGAACCTGGGTTGGGCGATCGGGCCCGCCATCGGCGGCTTCCTCGCCGCGCTCTCCTACCCCACGCTGTTCCTGATCGCGGCGGGGGTCCTGCTCGCGGCCGGGCTGTTCATGGCGTTCAAGGTCGAAGAGACCTTGCCGCACCGCGTCGCGCGCTCCCTGGAGGTCCAGGAAGCGACGACCCTCCTCCCGTCGTCGACGGGAACCGCGCCCCTGGCGCGATTCGGGTTCGAGGAGCTCGGGCAGGCGCTCCGCGACGCGACGTTCGTCCGTTACTGCGTCATCTCACTCGTCCTCTTCACGGTGATGTCTCAGCTCATTTCCACGTTGTCGGTCTACGCCGTGGAGTGGGCGGGAATCTCGAAGCTGGAGCTGGGCGCACTGTATACCCTGAACGGGCTCATGGTGGTGTTCCTGCAATTCCCGGTCGTGCGCCTTCTCGCTCCGTATCGGATGACCACGGCGCTCGTCACGGGGAGTATTCTTTACGCTCTTGGCTACGCGATGATGGGGTTCGCGCACGGAATGCCGGTCCTGGCCGTGGCGATGTTCGTCGTAACGATGGGTGAAATCGTGACCACGCCGGCCTCGATGAACCTGGTCGCCAATTTCTCGACCGTCCAGCTGAGAGGGAGGTACATGGGTGTCTACGGTTTGTTCAATTCGTTCGGGTGGTCGATCGGTCCCCTGATCGGGGGCGTCCTGCTCGATTTGGCGTCGGGGCGATCGGTCCTCCTCTGGACGCCGATCGGGTGCCTGGCGCTCGTCGCGGCGGCGGGGTATTGGGACTTGAGACGGAGAATCGCCCGAACGATGGACTTGAACTACGAGTACACGGCGGCCGAGACCGCCACGGCATGAACCGCGGACAGGAGGAACGTGCATGAGCGCATCGCAGTCGGACCAGCATCGATACTTGTGCCGCCTGGTGTGGTCGGGCGCCGTGCAGGGGCCGACCACGAGCTACGAAGGCTATTCTCGGGAATATCGAATCGACATCGATGGGAAGCCTTCGCTTCGCGGCTCGGCGGCCCCAATATTTCGCGGTGACCCGACGCTCCATGATCCGGAGGATCTTCTTGTGGCCGCACTCTCAGCGTGTCATTGCCTGAGCTACCTGGCGCTCTGCGCGCGGGCGGGCGTCCACGTCGTCACCTATGAGGACGAGACCGACGGCACCATGAACAAGGTGGATGGCGTGGTGCGCTTCACGGAGGTCATGCTCCATCCGAAAGTCACGATCGCGCCGGGTTCGGATCCGGAAAAGGCCCGCGCGCTCCACGAGCGGGCGCACGCGATCTGCTTCATCGCGAACTCGGTCAACTTCCCTGTCCGGAACGAACCCACGATCACCGCGGCGGCGCCGGTCTGAGCCGACGTAGGATGTAGAAATTCTTCACCGAGGACCGGTTTTCGTAGCGTCCCGAAGCGAGCGCCCTGTCCACGATCTGCTGCGCTTCGCCGGGACCAAGCGGCCAGGGTGTTCCGTCGGTGCGTAGGACGGCATAGTCGGCCGTCACCTCGGAGCCGGTCTGGATCAGGGATTTCTCGCGGCGATACCCGAGGACCGGGTAAAAGCATGACATGGCCTGCACCGCGGCCGTGTCCGGAACCGCTCCCAGGTCGTGCAGGAATCGCGCGCGGGAACGCGGGATTTCCGGGTAGCTCAGATGCGAAACGTTCAAGACGACGGCCGCGCAGGCCGCGCCGAGCGCGAGCCGCGACGAGGCAAGGCGGCGAAAGGCTCCGGAAACGAGCCCGAACGCGCCCGCCACCGCGGAAAACGCAAGGAGCGGAATCCCGTAATAGAGCCCGAGCGTCGCCTGCTGCATGAAACCACTGGTGGCGGGGACGACCCACGGGATCAGGAACAAGAGCCACCCAGCGCCCGTGAGAAGCGGCGTGAAGACGAGTGCCGCGAAGAATTTGAGATACGTCCATGTCACGAGCGCCCGCATGAGCTGGATGGGATGGGTCAGGAATCCAAGGGCCACCCCGTCCATTTCCTCCCCCCAGGCGCTCCAGCGGGATAGAAACGAGTACCCGCCTCCGCCCGCCCCGATCGCCGGCATCGCGACCCGGAGTGCGAACGCCGTCCAAGCCAGACCCGCGGCCGCGGTGAGGAATCCCCATGTCCGCCTCCGGTCCACGAGCGCCGCGTAGAGCCCGAAGGCCGCGACATAGAGCCCCGCGTCCTCCTTTACCATGAGGGCGAGACCCGTGGCCGCCGCGTACTTCCACACGGAGCCCCGCTTGTAATGGAGCACCATCGCGAACGCGAAGAGGGGAAGGAAGCACTCCATGTGGAACAGGTAGAGGAGCGCCGCGATCTGGACCGCGTGATTCCAATAGACGAGACACGCGAGGTTCGTCGTCGCGGACGAGACACCGATCCGGGCGAGAATCGACCGCAGCAAGACGCCGCTCCCCCAGAGCGCGACCGGCTGGAGCGCCACGAGGAGGAACGGAGACCGGATCACCGCATGGATCGGAACGAGCAGGACCAGAATGGGAGAGAAATGCTCGCTGAGGAAACTCCGGCCCAGGACCGGCGAGTATAGGAGCGGCCGGTGCGCCCTCGGTACGAGGGCCTCGTCGATCATCGAGAAATCGTGGGAGAAGGTGTGGAAGCTGAGATGCTGGGTCCAGGCCGCAAGCACGTACAAGCCGAGCATGGTCCCGGACATCGCCGGAAAAAATCGAGGGTGCTCGAGGATCGCGTGGATGCGGCCGGACCACTTGCGCACGAACGAAGCCCGGTCGCGGCGCGCGAGTGCGAATACGGCAAGCGCTCCGTAGAGCATCCAGGTCAGCTCTCGAAAGCGTTTGAGGTGAAAGGATCCGACGTGAGTGAGATTGAGCGCCACGAGCGGAAGGAGGGCGGCGCAAACGACCGCCAGCAGGAGCGCTCCCCGGCGGAGCGCGCTCAACATGATGGTATGATGCGAACCATGTTGTGGACTCGGGGTGAACGACCAGTGTGCGCCCGCGAATGAGCCCGCACAGCCTAGCCGAGCAGCGAGGCACCGTAAATCGGCCAATCCAGATTTACGTCCTCGTGGCGCTCTGGGCCGTCAAAGGCTTCGAGGAGCTGTTCCGTGGCGTGATCGGCGGCGCCTTTTACATCGTCCAGCAGACATCCCAAGGGAAGCTCGAGGGCTACATGCTCCATCTCGCGATCCAGAGCGCGCTGTTCGCCGCCGTGATGGCCGCCGGAAGCTTCTACGTCATGACCGCGCTGTGGCTCGGGCGCGGCGCCGCCCGAGGCTGGGGGATCGCGTTTGCGCTCGTGAACGAGCTTTCGGTGCTGGCCTATCTCATTACCAGGCCCCCCGAGTTCGGTGGCGACATCCCCATCATTCGAACGGTGACCATCGCCTCAATCGTCAATCTGGGAATCGTGGGGGTCCTGCTTTTTGACGGGAAGCTCGCGCGATTCTTGGGCAGCACGCGCCTTGTCGGTGGGTGGTCGCCTCGACGCTAGGTCGGAACCGCGCCGCAGGGAATCCGAACGGGGCAGGGCGCTAACCCAGGGTGTAACCTCCGTCTACGATGATCACCTGGCCGCTCACCCACGACGCGCGGCCGGTGCAAAGGAACGCCACCACGTTCGCGACTTCCTCAGGGGTTCCCACGCGACCCAAAGGCGTGCGCCGGGTTGATTCGCGGATGATCTCGTCGTAGGACGGGAAGATCTTCAGGGAATCGGTGTCGATGAAGCCTCCCGAGACCGCGTTCACGTTGATCTTTCGCGATCCCAGCTCGAACGCCAGATAGCGCACGAGCGTCTCGATCGCGGCTTTCGAGACCCCGATCGCCGCGTACCCCGGGATGTAACGGTGTGACCCGAGGGACGTGAGGGCCACGATCCTCCCGCCTTCCGGCATCATCTTCACCGCTTCCTGAGAGCAGTAGAGGAGCGCCTTCGCGTTCGTGCTCATCGCGACATCCCACATCTTGTCGTTCACGTCGAGCACGTTTCCGAAATGCCCGAGCGCAGCGTTCGAGACCAGGATGTCCAGCTTGCCGAAGGCGCCCTTCACTTCCTCGAACATCTTGGGGATCTGCTCCGAGTTCCCGATGTTCGCGCGGACGGCGAGCGCCTTGACGCCCCGCTTCTGGATTTCCTCAGCGGTGGCTTTGGCGGACTCGCGGCTGCGGAAGAAGTTGATCGCGACGTCGGCGCCCATATCGGCGAGCGCCAGGGCCGTGGCACGGCCGATCCCGCGAGTCCCTCCGGTGACGAGCGCGGACTT
>DASXTQ010000056.1:0-10083 GCA_036505295.1 Candidatus Eiseniibacteriota bacterium | reverse complement strand
TCCGACGTGATCGCCGCCGCGAGCGGGGCGCTCGCGCGGTGGACGTTCGAGCCGGCGCGGGCGGGCGGGCGTCCGGTGGCCGATTACGTCGTGGTTCGAGTTCCGGTGCGGGGAAGAGAACCCTGACCGCGGTCTGAGGGGCGGCCGGGGATCCGGACGCGCGATCGCCGCACCCCCTAGCGGGGGATCTCCCCCTCGAAGATTCTCGCGAGCTTCCGCAGATCGATATTCCCACCCGAAACGACGCAGACGATCTTCGTGCCCTCCGCCTCGCCCCGGAGCGCGGCCGCGACGGGTGCCGCGCCGGCGCCTTCCGCGATCACGTGGTTGCGCTCCGCGAGAATCCGGATCGCGGCCGCGATTTCCTCGAGCGTCACCACGATCGAGCCTTCAGCCAGCCCCCGAACCATGGGCCACATCTCATCAAGGACGCTTCGCCCGCCAATCCCATCGACGAAGCTCGGGCGATGCTCGATCGTTTGGGGTGAGCCGGCCGCGAGCGAAGCCGCGAGAGGCGCCGCGGTCTCCACTTCGCACGCGTAGACCCGGACGGACGGCCTCTTCGCGAGCACCGCGGTGGCGACGCCCGAGAGGAGCCCCCCTCCGCCGTAGGGAACCAGAATCGAGCTTACGGCGGGAAGATCCTCGACGATCTCCAACCCGACCGTCCCGTTTCCCGCAATCACGGCAGGATCGGAGACCGGATGGACGAAGAGCCCCTTCATACCCGGATAGCGATGCTCTTCGATGACCCTCCACCAGGTCTCGAACGGAACCTTCACGACGGAAGCGCCGAGGCGCTCGATCGCATCGAGCTTGGTCTGCGGCGCGTGGTCGGGGACGATCGCGGTGCATGGAATCCCCATGGCACGCGCGTTCCACGCGACGCCCTGCGCCATGTTGCCGGCGCTCGCGGTGTAGACGCCGTCTTGAAGGGTCGCAGGCTCCGCGAGCCGCATCGCGTTCGCTGCGCCGCGGAGCTTGAAGGACCCGATGGGTTGGAGGTTCTCGAGCTTGAGGTAGACCTCGGCGGGCGCTTCGGGAAGGTTCAGGGGAACAAGCGGAGTGCGGACCACCGACCCGGCGATTCGTTCCCGGGCGGCGAGGATCTCCTCGAGCCGAGGTGGATCAATGGCCCGCATCGCGCCTCCCCCCGAGGTCGATCGCGACCCCCACTCCGCTCTCGAGAGCCCTTTGATACACGTGGTGCGCCGCGGCAAGATCCTCCACCGCGAGCCCGAGCGACTTGAAGAGGGTGATCTCCTCCTCCGAGCGCCGGCCGGGAACGCGCCCCAGGAGGACGTCCCCCACCTCGCCGACGATGTGATCCTCGCCGATCGCCCCCTCGGTACGAGGGATCAGGAAATCGCCGGCCTCGTGGAGCGCCGACTCGAGCCGATCCACGTACAGCCTCGCGCGCTTGACGGCGGCCGTGTCCAGCTCGCGCCCGGCCGCGAACGAGGAGCCGACCGCGTTGATGTGGGCGCCGGGCGAGATCCACTCCCCGCGAAGGACCGGCTCGCGCGACGCGGTCGTGGTGCAGATCAAGTCCGCACCCTCCACCGCGGCGCGTGCATCGGTGACCGGCTCGACGGGCGATCGGTGGCGGGCCGACTCCCGCTCGGCGAAGGCCCGCGCATGCGCCGGGTCGCGGCTCCATACCCGGACTCTCCTGATGGGGCGTGCGGCGCGCATGGCCTCGAGGTGCGTCCCCGCCTGCACCCCCGAGCCCAGGATGGCGAGGTCGCCGGCGCCTTCGCGCGCCAGAGCCCGCGTGGCGGCGGCGCTCACGGCGGCGGTGCGGATCGCGGTGATGGAGGAGGCATCAATCACCGCGAGGAGGGAGCCATGCTCGATCTCGAATAGGAGCACCACCCCCTGGTGCGAGTCGTACTGCGTCCCATGGTTTCCCGGCATGACCGAAACCGCCTTGAGCCCCATCGTTCGCGGCGCCCCGAGATAGGCCGGCATGACCCCGAGGAGCCCCGACCGGTCCGGGAGCCAGACCGCGGTGCGAAGGGGGAGGACCGCGTCCCCCCGGCTGAGCGTCCGGAGGGTCTCGGCCATGAGATCGACGCACGCCGCCATGGGAAGGAGCTTCGATACGTCCCCCTGTGCGATCAGGAGGGTTTTCATCCCTGGGATCCGCCCATGAGCGCCGCGCATGCGCGGGCCAAATCCACGTTGCCTCCCGAAACGACCGCGACGGTGAGAGCGCCCTCGGGAAGCCGCACGCGGCGCGAGAGGAGCGCCGCGGATGCGGCGGCCCCGGATCCTTCCACGTAGAGCTTGGCGCGCGTGATCAGGAGCGCCATCGCGGCGACGATCTCCAATTCCGAGACGGTCACGATCTCGTCCACGAATCGGCGAGCCAGCTCCAGCGGAATCGCGCCCACGAAAGGAGGCGTCATCCCGTCCGCGAGCGTGTTCGCGGGGCGCGTCACGGTCACCGGCTTCCCGGCGTCGAGCGCCGGTTTGAGCCCCGGCCCCGCCTCGAGCTCCACCGCGATGACGCGGATCTTCGGATTCAGCGCCTTGACCGCGCACGCGACGCCGCCGAGGAGACCTCCCCCTCCCACCGGCACGATCACCGCCTGCGCCTCGGGCAGCTGGTCCAGGATCTCGAGACCCACCGTTCCGGCACCGGCGAGCACGGCGGGATCGTCGAACGGATGGATGAAGGTGGCGCCGCGGGCCAGGCGCTCCTCGTGGAGCTTATCGAAGAGGGTCGCCCGGTCCGGGTGAAGGATCACCTCCGCACCGTAGCCTTTCACCGCGTCGAGCTTGGAGCGCGGCGCGTCGGCCGGCATCACGACCGCGCAAGGCGCTTCGACCTGGCGCGCGGCCCACGCGACCGCTTGCGCGTGGTTGCCCGCCGAGACGGTGATGAGACCCTTGGCCCGCTCCGCGGGGGAGAGACTCAGGACCTTGTTCAGCGCGCCACGCGGCTTGAATGACCCGGTCTTCTGGAGGTTTTCGCACTTGAGATGGAGCCGCACCTGGGCGCGGTCCCCGAGCGTCGAAGCGGAGAGGAGCGGTGTCTGATGGACGCGGCCGCGGATCCGCTCCGCAGCCCTTCGGATGTCCGAGATCTCGATCACAAAGGGACCTGGTCGCGGGGGATAGCCTGAATCCGGGAAACCGGAAGCGTAGCACAAGACCCTTGAGGAATCGCGACCGCGAGCGCATCGTATTCCGCTGCCCATCTTGTGTCCGGCGATCCAAGGAGATCCGACCATGCGACGCTCCTCATGGTTTTTGGCGGCAGCTCTCTTCGTCACCCTCGCCGGCGCGGGTAGGTCCGCCTTCGGCGCCGATCCGATCACCCTGTTCGCGGATTTGACCGAAGCACCGCGCAGGATCATTCACGCGCGTCTTCGGATTCCGGTTTCGCCCGGCTCCGTCACCCTCTTCTATCCCAAATGGATTCCCGGCGAGCACGGACCGACCGGGCCCATCGCGAACCTGGCCGGACCTCTCGCGATTACCTCCAACGGGAAGACAGTGCCCTGGCGGCGCGACGATGTGGAAATGTATGCGATCCATGTCTCGGTGCCGAGCGGTGCCAAGAGCCTCGATTTGGCGCTCGACTTCCTTCTTTCAGGCGAGGAGGAGGGATTCACATTCGGGGCCTCCTCCACCGCGAACCTGACCGTCCTGAATTGGAACCAGGTGCTCCTCTATCCGACGGGAGTCCCGCTGGAGCGTCTGATCTACGCGGCGAGCCTGCGTCTTCCCCCCGGATGGAAGTACGGCACCGCGCTTCCGGTCGCGCGGGAGTCGGGCGGCAACGTCGAGTTCAAGCCGGCGCCGATCGTGACGCTCATCGACTCGCCGGTCATTGCGGGCCGCTACTTTCGCACGATCGCGCTCGCGCCCGAGATCACGCCGCGCCATCTGATCCACATCGCGGCCGACAGCCGGGAAGCGATCGAGATGCCTCGAGAGGTCGAGGAGCACTATTCGCAGCTCGTCCGGGAAGCGGGCGCGACGTTCGGGTCGCGTCACTATCGCGAGTACCACTTCCTCTACACGCTGAGCGACCACGTTGCCTTTTTCGGGCTGGAGCACCACGAGTCGAGCGACAATCGCGTGAAGGAGCGTACGCTGATCGACGAGGACCAGAGGCTCCGGACGGCGGACCTGCTTCCGCACGAGTTTGCTCACTCCTGGAACGGGAAATACCGGCGTCCCGCGGATCTCGCGACCCCGAATTACGAAGTTCCGATGAAAACCGATTTACTATGGGTGTACGAGGGCCTGACCCAGTACCTGGGATGGCTGCTCGCGGCTCGGAGCGGACTTTTGACGCCCGAGCAGGCGCGCGGATACCTCGCGGACGTGGCCGCCGAGCTGGAGAACGAGCCGGGCCGGACGTGGCGGCCGCTCCTCGACACAGCGGTCTCGGCGCAATTCCTCTACGGCTCCGAGCGCCCCTGGTCCTCCTGGCGGCGCGGGGTCGATTTCTACGACGAGAGTCTCCTTTTTTGGCTGGAGGCCGATGCGATTATTCGAAACGAGAGCAAGGGGGCTCGATCGCTCGATGACTTCTGCCGCCGCTTCCACGGGGGCGAGGGGGGCGCGCCCGCAGTGATGCCTTACAAGTTCGAGGATGTCGTCTCGACCATGAACGAGGTCCAACCCTACGACTGGCGGAAGTTTTTCAGCGACCGTGTCATGGAGGTCAGGCCGCACGCTCCCCTGGGCGGTATCGAGCGGGACGGGTGGAAGCTCACCTATGCCGACTCCACTTCCGCGTATCAGAAAAGTCTCGAGACGGCCAGAAAGCGGGTCGACCTACGCTACTCCCTCGGCCTCTATCTCACGGACGAGGGGGAAATCCTGGATCTCCTGCCCAAGAGCCCGGCGGCCAAGGCGGGCCTCGCTCCGGGGATGAAGCTGACCGCGGTGAACGGCCGTAAATGGACAGCGGGCGTCATCCGTGAGGCGATTCGGGCCGCCGCGCGCTCCAAGGGTGCAATCGAGATCCTGGCTCAGAACGGGGATTTCTACGCGTCCTATCGAATCAACTACCTCGGGGGTGAGCGATACCCGCGCCTCGTGCGCGTGACTGGGTTGCCCGACCTGCTCGGCACGACCCTCGCATCGCACGCGGGGGGCGGCGCCAAG
The DNA here is from genome assembly GCA_036505295.1 of Candidatus Eiseniibacteriota bacterium. Lineage (GTDB taxonomy): Bacteria > Eisenbacteria > RBG-16-71-46 > SZUA-252 > SZUA-252 > WS-7. The sequence goes on along the minus strand of DASXTQ010000056.1, from coordinate 4,953 downwards.
AAGCCCTAGCAAGAAACCCTAGAACGACCGGACTCCCCGCCGCGCGAGATTCACGACCTTCCGCGCGGTCCAGAAGCCGAGCGCCGCGCCCGCGACAACGTCGCTCGACCAATGCTGATCGTCGCGAATCCGCGACCACCCGACGAGACCGGCGAGAGGATACACGACCCAGGGGACCCACCGCGCCGAGGTCTCCCGGTCGATCGCCGCCGCCAGGCCGAATGCGAAGGCGGCGTGTCCCGACGGGAAGGACGTGTTGCCTGAGAAGGGTCGGATCACGTCCTGGTCGCCGGGAGTCTGGAACGGCCGCGCCCGGCCCACGACGATCTTGACGACACCGGCTGCCGCTCCCGCCGCGGCGGCTCCCTTTGCGATCCGCACGAGGGAGGCGGCGCGATCGGAGCGGGACTCGAGCGCGTCCACCGCGCGGAGGCCGAGAAACAGGGGCACGGCGTACAGTGGGTTCCCGAACCGTTCGCCGGCGCGGGACACGTCGCGGGCGAGAACGCCGTTGTTCTCCGGCACCTCGTCTTCCGCCCATCCATCGAGCCGCGTCGCCAGCGCGACGGACGCGACCGTGGCCGCAGCGAACCAGGCGTCGCGGCGCGCGAGCAGCGTGTGACGCTCCCCGGCGGGGCGTGAGTCCAGGTGGCAGGCGAGGGTTGCGGTAGGGCGGCGGAATCCGCCGCAGCGGGGTCGGTGTTTTCGGCGAGGGCGAGGACGGGGGACCCGGTCAAGGCTCCAAGGGTCGCGGCGGCGAGAAGCAGCGAACGCGCCGCGCGTGACGTCGCCCGCCTCTCGGATTCCATACACCTGAAACCCCAGGGGACCGCTTCTGCTCCGGCTGGGGCCTCTCTTAGGGGGCGGTCGAACCGGAACGCGGGGTAGCACGGCGGCTCATCGCCTTCGACAGCGCGGCGGCGCAGTGGTCGCAACCGGACCGTGCGCGTCTCCGGATCGCCCAGCGCCTCAGAAGCCAGCCACCCGCGAGGAGCGCGGTCAAGGCCGCGACCAGGTCCTGCCAGCCCGCGCTCACCCTAGGCCCATGAGCTTTCCGCCTTGATAGACCGCGAAGGATGCGATCCAGGCGAGCGCGTTCATCATCACGACCATGAAGATCGGCCATCGCCACGAGTTCGTTTCCCGGCGCACGACGGCAACGGTGGACATGCATTGGCAGGCCAGCACGAAGAACACCATGAGACTCACCGCCATGAGCGGGGAGTAGGCCTTGCCCCCGCGTGGGTTTTCAGCGTGCCGCAGCTTCTCCCGCAGCGAAACCGACGTCTGATCCGCGTCCCCCAGGTTGTAGACGGTCGCCATCGTCGAAACCATTACTTCTCGGGCGGCGAAGGAGGAGAGAAGTGCGATGCCGATCTTCCAGTCGAAGCCGAGCGGTGCGATGGCCGGCTCGATGAGGCGGCCCGCCCGTCCCGCGAACGAATCGCGCAGGGAGACGCCCGCGATCTCGTTCTCGAGCTGGGTGGCCTCGGTTCTCTTCGCGCTTGCCTCCGCGACCGATCCACGCGCGGTCGCCCTCGCGGCGCCGTCCTCCACCGCCTCGAGGCGCTTCTCGAGGGGCCGCACCTGCCCCGAGTTCCTCGGATAGGAGGCGAGGAACCAGAGGACGATCGAGACCGCGAGGATCACCGTTCCCGCTTTCTGGACGAAGAGCCCGGCGCGGTCGCGGACGGTGATGAGCACCGAACGCCACGAGGGGACCCGGTACGGCGGGAGCTCCATCACGTAGAGGGGACGGCTTCCCCGGAGCGCGGTCCGTTTCAACGCCCACGCCACGAGCACCGCCGCCAGAATCCCCAGCACGTAGAGTGAGAAGAGCACGAGCCCGGGGAGGCTCAGGAATCCGACCGAGCGATTCGGAATGAACGCTCCGATCAGGAGCGCGTAGACCGGCAGTCTCGCGCTGCAGGACATGAACGGCGCGATGAGGATCGTCGTCAGCCTGTCTCGCCGGTTGTCGATCGTGCGCGTCGCCATGATCCCGGGAATCGCGCACGCGAAGGAGGAGAGGAGCGGGATGAAGGCGCGTCCGGAAAGCCCGACCCCGCGCATGAGGCGGTCCATGATGAACGCCCCGCGCGCCAGGTAGCCCGAGTCCTCCATGAGCGAGATGAACAAGAAGAGGATCGCGATCTGCGGGACGAAGGTCACGACGGCGCCGACGCCGGCGATCACGCCGTCCACGACGAGCGAACGGATCGGCCCCGCCGGGAGCGCCGGAGCGATGAACCGGCCGAGCGCCGACACCCCCGAGTCGATCGCGTTCATGATCGGCGTAGCCCACATGAAGACCGATTGGAAGACCACGGCCATCAGGAGAACGAAAATCAAGGGCCCGAGTACCCGGTGCGTCAGCACGCGGTCGATGCGCTCCCGGAGGGAGACTTCCGGCTTGACGCGAAGCGTGGCTTTCCGGATCAGCTCTTCGATCGCGTGGTAATGGCCGATCGGCTCGTGCGAACGCCACTCAGGGGTCCCCGCGTCGAGCTCCGCGCGGACGTTCATGACTTCCCGTCGCGCGGGAATCGGGACTGCCCGGATCAGGGAGTCGTCCTCTCCTTCGTCGAGGAGGAGCGCCATGGCCACGTGGAAGCGGCTCAATGCCGCGAGGGGACCCGCCAGCGGAAGCACCTTCGCGACCCGCTCCGCCCCGTCTCGAAGCGGCTCCGGAAGGCGGCGCGCCACAGGCCGGGGGGGCGGGATCTCGCGATCCATGGCATCGCGCAGCTGGGCGATGCCGCTCCCGGTTCGGGCCGAAATGGGGACGACGGGGGCTCCCAGCGCGCGCGCGAGGAGCCCGGCGTCGATATCGAGCCCCTCGTCCCGTGCGGTATCCATCATGTTGAGCGCCACGATGACCGGCCTTCCGATCTCCATCAGCTGCATGCAGAGGTAGAGCTGGCGATCCAGGCAAGTGGCATCGAGCACGAGGAGCGTGAGATCGGGGAGCGGCGTGTCGGCCTGAACGCCCAGGAGCACGTCCCGCACGACGACTTCATCGGGGGACCCCGGCCGCAAGCTGTACGTGCCGGGTAGGTCGAGCAGCTCCACCATGCGCCCGGACCGGAGCGCGCAAAGGCCGCCCTTTTTCTCCACCGTGACGCCGGGGTAGTTCGCGACCTTCTGCCTCAGCCCGGTGAGCTTATTGAAGAGGGTGGATTTCCCGCAGTTCGGGCCGCCCGCGATCGCGACCAGCTTGCGCCGGCTCCGATGGGGTGCGAGGTCGCGGACTTGGGCCAAGCCCGCGGGCTTCGATTCGACTTCCGCGAGCTCAGAAGGGATCGACATCGATTCGGTCTGCCTCGGAGGTTCGGATCGAAAAATGGGTGCCGCGAAGCCGCAGCTCGATGGGATCGCCCATCGGAGCCCGGCGCACGAGCGTGATGGGCGTTCCTGGGACGAAGCCCAGCTCCATCAGCCGACGAAGGAGGCCGGGTTCACCCGACACGCGCCGAACGATGGCGCGTGCTCCGGCCTCAAGCTCGCCCAGCTTCCGGGTGCGCCGGTCGGCGCGGCTGCGGGCCGGGGTCATTTCAGCGGGCTCTCATCGAACGTGCCGGCGAGCCCCGGGAACGTCTCCGCGAGACAGCGTCCTTCCTTGCAGACCGGGCACTCCCTGTCGGCCTCCTTGCCGGCGCAGCGATGCTGGTACTCGCGGAACGCAGTCCGGAAGCGCTCGGCGGCGGGGTCGTCGGACCCGATGAATGCGGTCAGACGCAGGAACTGGATCATCGATTCGGGACCCACGAGGTGCTCGATCATGCATGCGTCCTCGTACGCGACCTCTTGCGGGACGCGGAGGATGCTCGTGAAGAACATCGTGAGCACGTGGCGATTGGATTCTGTCCGCCGGGCGAGACGCCGGCCGGCATCGGTAAGCTCGACGCAACCGTAGGGCTCGTGGGTGACCATACCGCGCGCCGAGAGAGAGCGGAGCATGGAGGTGACACCGCTCTTCGAAACGCCAAGCCGATCGGCTATGTCGCCCACGCGGGCGTGCCCCTTGTCCTGTTTGAGGCCGGCCACCGCCTGAAGGTAATGCGCCATGGAATGCGTTAATTCTTTGTCGTTGAATCGCTTCCAGATTTCCACGGCCTACCTCGGCTGGTTGGCAGCATGCTGAATAAAGTTAACCATGCTTAATATCCGGAACGGCGTGGCGATGTCAAGGGCATTTCACAGGCCCGAGGAGGGTTTGACGCGGCGGGGCTTACCCTAGATTCGAAACCAGATCTTTCGGTGCAGGGGGCTTTCCTCGTGGCCGATCAGAAACGAGCACACCGGGTCGGCGGCGCCGACGTACAGGCGCGGGTCGCGGATGTTGGATGGAAGGTCGAAAACCAGCTCCGTGATGTACGACTCACCCGGAATGAGAGGGCGGGACAGGGGGGCGGACGTCCAGCCCATGGCCCCGATCGCGCGCTGGCCCGCCGGCGAGGGCTCGTAGCGGCGGCCGTCCGCGTCCACCACGTAGACCTGTCTGGGATTGGGATAGAGCGTCGCGTCCTTGGGACGATGGGGAGAGATCGTGCTCTCGTCGAACCACGTCTTGAGCGACACGACATAGAAGGTACCGGCGGCGCTCGTTCCGCCTGGAGGAGCGCCTAGCGTCCTCGACTTCGCGACCCGTTCCACTCGGGTGCGGGGAGGGTCGGTTCCGGCCGACCGACGCACGTAAACTACTTTATATTACAAAGTACGAACGCGCAACCCCGATGTTCACTCCGACCCGCGCTGGCCATCGCCGGGAGGTGCCGTTACACTGCGCGCGGCGATCCGCCCGCAACCGGCGCGCCGCCCTCCACCATGCACACTGTGAACCTCCCAGAGCATCTGATCCTCGTTCTCGCCGCGTTCTGTGCCGGGGCGGTGGACGCGATCGGCGGAGGGGGCGGCTTGCTCATCGTGCCGGCGCTCCTCGCCGTGGGGCTC
>DASXTQ010000055.1:0-15600 GCA_036505295.1 Candidatus Eiseniibacteriota bacterium | reverse complement strand
TCCTCCCGGACGAGCCGGCGGCTCGATAGCGAGAGACGGACCATGTACGGCTTCACGGTCGCGACGCTCTATCTGCTCGTAGGCGGGCTCGTCATTCTCCTGGGAATTGTGATCCTGCGCGAGGCGCCGCGGGAGAAGGCGAACCGAGCGACCGCCCTGATGCTTTCCTTCGGCGGGCTTGGCTCGGTCCTGGGCGCGATCGGGTTCATCCTCGAGGGCGCGGGCGCCGCGGCGCGCCCGGGAAGCACCGACCTCCTGCGCTCCTTCAATTACCTCTGGGAGCTGTTCTTCCCCTCGCTCCTCTATTTCGCTTGCGTCTTCCCGTCGGAGAACAGACTCGTCCGGCGCGTCCCCTTCGCGGCGGCGTGGATCTTCGCCCCGCACGCCTTCCACCTCGCGATCATGGTCGTGCAAACGCAGGCCGCGCTCACGGGACGCCTGACGGCGTGGCTCGCGAAGAACACGTTCGGCGCGACTGTGCTGCATGTCGCGCGGGTCCCGACCGAGCTAACCCTCGGCTTTCACGTCATTTTCTTCTCGGCGGTGAATCTGCTGTACATCGTGGCGGCTCTCACGTTGCTGTGGCTGAGCTACCGCCGGGCGACGCATGCGCGGATCCGGGTCCAGCTTCGCACCATTTTCATCGGTCTCGCCTCGTGCGCCGGGCTCTACGCGATCGCCGTTCCGATCCCGACGCTCTTCAATCAGACCTGGCCCCCGCTCATTCGGTCCACCCTCATCGTCACGGCGCTCGTCCTGGGATCGGCCGGGATCGCCTATTCGATGGTCCGGTACCGCTTCCTCGACGCCAAGCTGATCGCGCGGAAATCGATTCTCTACGCGCTCACCTCCGCGTTTCTCGTGAGCGTCTACCTCACGATCATCCGCCAGCTCGACGCGTACCTGGAAACCATCGCGGGCTTCGACGTCACGGTATTCGAAACCGCGATCCTGCTCATCGCCCTCGTGCTGTTTCAACCCGTGGTCTCCTGGCTCGAGGAAGCCCTGGAGCGCGTCTTCCTCCGGGAGAAGAGCGATCATCGGAACCTTCTCCGTCACATGAGCGGCGAAGTGCTGACGGCGCTCGATCCCAACGCCCTCGCGGACATGCTCCTGGACAAGCTCCGCGAGGCAGTGCCCGCCCGCACCACCGTGCTCCTCATGGCGCCCACTGCGCGCGAGCCGGTCGCGCGTGGGCTCGGGGGCGGGGTGGATCTCGACGCGATTGCGTCGATTCCGCGCGATCGGATCGATCAGCTGACGCAGGGGGCCTCCATCCTGCGCCGAGAGGAGCTGCGCGACCTCGTTTCGGACGGAGATCTGGGGGTCGTCATGAAGCCACTCCTCGACACGGGACCGTACCTCCTCCTGCCGCTCCGTCACGCCGGGCAATTCCTCGGCCTGCTCTCCCTGGGGCGAAAGGTCACGGAGACGCGATACACCTCCGAGGAGGTGTCGTTCATTCAAACGATTGCCAATCAGACCAGCGTGGCGCTCAAGAACGCGGTCCTCTACGAGGAGAATCTCGCGAAATCCCTTCTCGAAGAGGAGCTGGCCGTCGCGCGCCGCATCCAGCAGCAGTTCCTGCCGGCGCGCCTTCCCGAGATGGCAAGGTTCGGCATCGCGGCGATCAACCTGCCCAACAAGCAGGTCGGAGGCGATTACTACGACATCGTGGATCTGGGCTCCGGGAACTACCTGGTCACGATCGCGGACGTTGCAGGAAAGGGCGTTCCCGCAGCGCTCCTCGCGTCCATGGTCCAGGCATCGGTCCGCACCCAGGCCCAGGATGGCAAGCCGGTTTGCGAGATGATGGATCGCCTGAACCGGCTGGTGTACGACGCGACCCCGGACGACCGGTTCGCGACCTGTTTTCTGGCGCGAGTATCCACCGCGGGGCTCTCGCTGTCGTTCTCCAATGCCGGGCATAATTACCCCATCCTGCTCCCCGCGAACGGCGCGGGCCGCCTTCTCGATTTCGGCGGAATTCCGCTCGGCATCCGCCCCGAGTTCGCCTACGGAGAGACCACCACGCCGCTGGGACCGGGGGACGCTCTCATCCTCTACACGGACGGAATCACCGACGCGCGCAACCGCCTCATGCAGGACTACGGCGAGGAACGTTTGTTCCAGTTCGCGGTGGACCTCCCGCGCGACCTGACCGCCCGCCAGCTTCTGGACGCGATCTCCGTCGATCTGTCCAGCTTCACCGAGGGCGCGGAGCAGGCCGACGACATCACGCTCGTCGCCCTGAAGGCGCTCTGAGAGGGCCGAGGGGCCGGGGCATTCCGTTGGCGAAGCCGATTACGCTTCTGTTACAGTAACCTGCATGGGAGCCGCCCAGCCGACACCCTCACAGGATGAAAGCGGCACCGTCACCCTCACCATCGGCAGCCGCCTCGAGCTCCTCTCGCTGGTCCATGGATTGATCGGAGAACTTGCCGGGCAGTTCGAGCTCGACGATGAGCTCGTGAACGCGGTGACGATCGCGGTCATTGAAGCCGGCACGAACGCGATCCAGCACGGGAACGTCTTCGCGGACGACAAGACGGTCACCTTCGTTTTTCGCGTGAGCCCCGGGGAAATCGCGGTTCGGGTGGACGACCACGGCAGCGGGTTCGACGCCTCCAAGGTCGAGGACCCCACCGACCCGTCGAATCTCCTCGATCCCCACGGGCGCGGGCTCTACCTCATGCGTGCCTTGATGGACGAGGTGACGTTTGAGACGCGAGGCGATCACGGAACCACCGTTCGACTGCGGAAGTCCCGGCGCGTGGCGGCGAGATGACCAGGAACCGGATTGCCTCGATCGTTACGCGACGGGAGACCGCTAGCCGCGCCGCGGCCTCATGTGCTCCAGGGTTCTCTTGACGGCGGGGTAAATCTGCTCGAAGGCGGCGACGACGCGGGGATCGAACTGCGCCCCCGCCGAGTGCCGGAGCTCGGCGAGCGCCTCCTCCTCGGGGATCGGCTCCCGGTACGGCCGGTTGGAGGTCATCGCGTCGAACGCATCCGCCACCGCCATGATCCGCGCCTCGATCGGAATGTTCTCGCCTCGGAGACCGTCGGGATGACCGGTTCCGTCGAAGCGCTCGTGGTGGTGACGCACGCCCGGAAGAAGGGGATGCAGAAGGGCGATCGGCCGCAGGATGTTCTCGCCGATCAGGACATGCATGTCCATCTTCTCCCGTTCCAGCGGATTCAGTCGGCCCTTTTTCGCCAGAATCGTCTCGTCGACGGCGATCTTCCCGATGTCATGGAGGAGGCACGACCGATGGATCATGTCCAGAGTCGCGGGGGGTAGCCCGAGCTGTTTTCCAATGGCCTCGGAGTAGGCGGCCACCCGCACGGAGTGACCCTCGGTGTAGGGATCCTTGGCTTCGAGCGCCATCGTAAGCGAGACGATCACGCTCATGAATAGATCCTCGAGCCCCTCGCGCACGCGCACTTCCTGAACCGCGACCCCTGCCAACGTCGCCAGGTTCTCGAACGCCTCGATGTGCTCGTCCCGGACATGAACCGCGCCGCGGTTGTTCACGAGGAGCGCCCCGACCTTCTGATCTCGCACGCGGATGGCCGCGAGCGCTCCCCAATTCATTTCGGCGGCCAGCAGGAACTCGCGGGACCAGGCGTTTTTCTGCTTTCGCTTGAAGAAGGTGACGCGGTCGCGTGAGTGGAGCGCCTCGAGTAGCTCAGAGCCCTGACTGGAGAGCGTGAAATCGCGCCATTCTTCGAGCGCGCCCTGCGCGGCGTGGAACTTGTAATCCCCGGAGGCGTCCCGAACCAGAACCGCCACCCCGTCCGCGTGGAGCAGCGTCCGCGCCCCCTCGACCACCGCGACGAAAGGAGACCCTTCGCCCTCGATATAGCCGAGCGAACGCGCGACCTGATTGAGCATCTGGAGCGCGGGAAGCGGGCCCGGAAGGTCGGCCGGAGCTCCGGAAGGAGGGGCTTGAGTTGTTTGGGTTTTGGTCTGCATGGCCTCGCCCACCGGCGACCCCGCATTCGGGCCGTCGGAGCGGATCGGGTGCACCGCGTTCCTGCGTCGTCGGTGGAGCACCCCCCGGCTCCTCCGCGTTAGTCCAATCGGCAGAACGGCGGACCATATTTAGCGACGGAACAGGAAGGCGGGGCGGGTGAAAGGCGGGAGGCCGGTCAGGCGGGGCGAGATGCAGGCCCCGCTGGCGCAAGGGCCTACGGCCGGATACGGCGCGGAGCGACCTAGCCGACCGCCGGGAGGAAGCGGGACAGGAACGAGACGAACCGGGGGAAGAGGTCCGTGACGAGCATGACCCCGAACAGGATCAACACGACACCGCTTGCCACCTCGATCGTCCGGAGTTGGCCGCGGATCTTTTTTGACGCCGCGAGGAACGAGTTCAGCGCGAGCGAGGAAAGGAAAAAAGGCACCCCCAGGCCGAGCGAGTAGACCGACAAGAGAACCACGCCGGTGCCGACCGTCTTCGCGGTGCTTGCGTAGATGAGGATCGAGGCCAAGATCGGGCCGATGCACGGGGTCCAGCCCGCCGCAAAGGTGATGCCGACGAGCACCGATCCCAGGATGCCGAGCGGCTTCGTCGTGAGCTGCTTCTTGCGCTCCCGGGACAGCGCGGGAATGGGGACCAGGCCGGTCAGGAAGATCCCGAAGAGGATGATGAGCACCCCGCCGATCCGTCGTAGCGAGTCCTGATGCTCCCGAAGAAACTGCCCCGCCACCGTAGCCGTAGCGCCGAGCGCCACGAACACGAGCGAGAAGCCCAGAATGAAGGAGAGGGAGTGGATGATCGTCAGGCTGCGGACGCGCGGCGCCGCGCTCGCGGAGGTCAGCTCGTCGAAGGAGACTCCGGTGATGAAGGTCACGTACGAGGGAACGAGCGGGAGCACGCACGGCGAAATAAAAGAGACGACGCCGGCGAAGAACGCCGCGACCAGCGAGACTTCATTGACCTGGGATTCGAACATGCGATTCGCCTAGCTCGAGAGAAGAGGCAGGATGGTTTCCTCGAACACCTTCAGCTCAGTCTTGCCGATGAACTTGCTTACGATCTTCCCCGTTCGGTCCAACACGAACGTGGTGGGGATTCCCACGACCCCGCCGAAGCTGCGTGCGGTTTCATCGTTCGCGAGGAGCATCACATAGTTCACGTTGTACTCCTCGGCGAACGGCCGCACGGCCTTCGCCCCCTCCGCGTCGAGCGAGAGACCGACCACCGAAAGGCCCTTGTCGCGATACTTGGCCTGAAGGCGAACGAAGTCGGGCACCTCAGCGCGGCAGGGCGGACACCATGTCGCCCAGAAGTCGAGAATGACGACCTTGCCTTTGAAATCGGCGAGCCGCACGGTCTTCCCCGAGAGGTCGGGAAGCGCAAACTCGGGCGCTTGGGACCCGACCTCGCCGGATTCCTTCGAGACGACCGGCTTGCCCTTCTCCCCCTCCTGGCGCGTGCATCCCCAGGCGAGCGCGAGCGCCGTGATGAGCGTTCCCAGGCCCACGCGCCGCGCGAAACCCTTCGCCCCGGCCGCTCGGACCCGTCTCCTGTTATAGGATTGGATAGTACTTCTCCAGTTCGTAGTCCGTAATCCGCGTCCGGTACGCGTCCCATTCGATGCGCTTGTTCTCGATGAATTTCGTGAACACATGCTCCCCAAGCGCGTCCCGAACGAGCTTGGACTTTTCGGTCAGCTCCACGGCCTCGATCAGGCTGCCGGGCAGGCTCCGGATGCCGATTTCGCCCCTCTCGTGGGCGCTCATCTCGTAGATGTCCTCCTCGACCGGCGGGCGAAGCACGGCGTTCGTATCGATTCCCTTGAGGCCCGCGGCCAGGCAGACCGCGAAGGCAAGGTAGGGATTGCACGCGGGATCCGGACAGCGCAGCTCGACCCGCGTCGCCTTCTCGTGCCCTGGCTTGTACATGGGAACCCGGACCAGGGCGGACCGGTTCCGCTGGCCCCACGCAATGTAGACGGGCGCCTCGAAACCCGGCACCAAGCGTTTGTAGGAGTTCACCCATTGATTGGTGACGGAGGCGAACTCCGTCATGTGATTCAGGAGCCCGGCGAGGTAGGAGCGCCCCGTTTTCGAGAGGTGATACTTGTCCCTCCCGTCGAAGAAGAGGTTCTTCCCGCCCTTGAAGAGGGATTGGTGGATGTGCATGCCGCTTCCGTTTTCCCCGTAGACCGGCTTTGGCATGAAGGTGGCGTAATAGCCCCCCTGGCGCGCGATTTCCTTGACGACGTACCGGTAGGTGATCGTCTGGTCGGCCATCTTGAGCGCATCGCTGTACTTGAGATCGATCTCATGCTGGCTCGAGGCCACCTCGTGGTGCGAGGCTTCGACGGAGATCTCCATCGCCTGGAGCGCCTCGACGGTGCGCGAGCGAAGCTCGGTTCCGATGTCGTCCGGGACCTGATCAAAATAGCCGGCCGAATCCAGGAGCGTGCGGTCGTGCACGCCCTTGAAGTAGAAATACTCCAGCTCCGGCCCGAGATAGAACGTGTAGCCCTGCTTCTCAATTCTCTTGAGCGCGCGCTTCAGGACGTGGCGCGTGTCGCCGGCGTAGGGGCTCCCGTCGGGATTCAGGATGTCGCAGATCAGACGGCCGACGTGCTCGCCGTTCACCTTCCACGGGAGCATTTGAAACGTGCCGGGATCCGGCATCGCGACGAGATCGCTCTCGTAAATGCGGGCGAACCCCTCGACAGATGAGCCGTCGATCCCGACGCCCTCGTCCAGGGCCTCTTGCAGGACCCGGAGCGTGATGCCGACGCTTTTCAGCTGCCCTAGAATGTCGACGAACCAGAGGTGGATCATCTCCACGCCGCGCTCTTCGCAGAACTTCACAATCTCCTTCGTCGACTTCAGACTTTCCATCCCCAGTCTCCCTCCTTCGTCCCTGTGGGGGACCCCAATCCGCGCGGCCGCTTAGCGCCGCAATATCATCGCCATCTCCCGCTCCGATTGGAAGCCGAAGCGTTCGTAGAACGCGTGCTTGTCCTTCGTGAGCAGGAGGAGACTCGATACCGACTTGAGATCCGGATGCTCCAGCACGAAATCCAGGAGCCGTTTTCCGTAGCGCCGTCCCACGCGGAGACCACCGGATGGGAATGGTCGAGCGCGCGACGCACGTCCGCGGCCGAACGGTTCAGCGCCCACCATGTGGTTTTGTAGAGCTCGAGCAGCTGTATGACGTCCACTCTCTCGCGGTCGTCCGTGATGTCGATCGGCATCTGTGAAAGCGGTGTGTTCGCGGGGTGCGGCAAGAGGGAACCATAGCCGCGGAGGCGGACCGAGTCAACATCGTTCGCGCCGAGGCCGGGCGCGTGCCGCTATAATCGGCGGGATGAAGCATCTCCGGAAGACGCTTACGTTCCACGTTCCCCATCGCATGGATTTCGTGAACATCACGCGCGAAGTCGAGGAGGCGGTTCGGGAGAGCGGTGTGCGAGAGGGTCTCTGCCTCGTGAACGCGATGCACATCACCGCGAGCGTGTTCATCAACGACGACGAGCCCGGGCTTCACGAGGATTACAAGCGCTGGCTCGAGGAGCTTGCTCCCCACGATCCGAGCCCGACGCGCTACAAGCACAACCGAACGGGTGAAGACAACGCGGACGCACACCACAAGCGCCAGATCATGGGACGCGAAGTCGTCGTCGCGATCACGGCGGGCAAGCTCGACTTCGGTCCCTGGGAGCGGATTTTTTACGGCGAGTTCGACGGACGGCGTTCGAAGCGGGTCCTGATCAAGATCATCGGCGAGTGATCGCTCCAGAGCGCCCCGCGTCCGTACGCGAAATTTTTGGCGTGGCATTCGCCGCCATGTTTCGCCCAAACTTCCAGCATGCTTCCCTCCCTCCATGCGACGCGGTACCTCGAGACGATCGTGAGGCATCCTCCGATCGCGCTATGGCGCGCGGTCACGAACCCGGAGCATCTCTACTATTGGTTCGGGGATGCCGGGGAGGTCGATCTCCGGGTCGGCGGGGCGTACATCGTACGCAGCACGTTCGGGATACGGCTTGATACGACGGTGGAGCGCCTCGTCGAGGGGCGCAGGCTCGTCCTCCGGCCCACCCGTCGCGGCGACGACGCCCGGATCGAATTCGATCTCGTCAAGCTATCCGGAGCCGAGACCAGGGTTTGCGTCGCGGACCCGGACTCCGAGAATGAGGAGGCCTGGCGCAGCGCGCTCGAGAACCTCCGCTCGGTCTGGGAGCGGGGCGTCGATCTTCGCGAGGCGCGGATGGCGGTCATGGGAATCGGCCCGCGCGACCTCCCACAGGCCGAGCGCCCGATGCGCGGTGTTCCCGCCGGGATCGGCGTCTGCTTGGGCTCCGTCCTTCCGGAGGGACCCGCCGAGAAAGCGGGATTGAGATCGGGTGACATCGTGATCGCCTTCGACGGCGGGACCGTGCGAAGCGGACAGGACCTCGTGAGCCTCATCCGGCGCCACCGCCCGGGAGACGTCGTCTCCTGCGACGCGGTACGGGACGGAGCGCCGATCTCAGCTTCGGTGACCCTGGGATCCCGAACCGGGCGAGGGGAACCTCCTCCTCATACCGATCGTCTCGTGAGCTCTTTGCGGAACGCGGTCCTGGAATCCGACGCGAGGCTCGAGCGGGCGGTGGATGGCCTGTCGGACGGGGACGCTTACCGCCCGGAGCGGCCCGGAGCGTGGTCGGTAGCCCAGGTGCTCGCCCACCTCTCGATCACCGAGCGGATGCTCCAATGCTGGCTGGACCAGGTGGCGCGCGGCGAACGGCCCGCGATCGACGACGACTCGTGCACGAACCCGGGGCGCATCGCGAGCGTGCTGGATGGACGTCCGACGGTTCGCGAGCTGTTGCAGCGTGTCTTCCGGGATGAGGTAGAGACGATCGCGTTGATCGCGCACATTCCGGAGTCGGTCGTCTCGTTCAAACCGCGATGGGGCCGCGTGGCGTTCACCGCGCTCGATTTTCATTCCCACGGCGAAGATCACCTGGGCCAGATCGAGCGGATCAGGAAGGCGATCGGCGCCTGAGCTCCGCGGGGGAGAGCGACCCGCGGGCCGCGCCCGCCGCTAGGCCGATCCCGCCAAGAACTCGGCCGCGAGCTCGTTGAAACGCGCCGGGCGCTCCATGCTCACCAGATGCGCGACGCCCGGAAAGACGACCTTGCGCGCGCCAGGTATCCCCGACGCGAGGTGATCGGCGGCTTCAAGCACATCCGGCACGTCACGATCTCCGGCGACGATCAGAGTCGGAACCCCGATCTCTCCGAGCCTCCCGATCGCGGGCGGGTCGAGCCGCTCCCGCTCCACCCCTTGAGGGGGGCTCTGCTCGAACAGCTCCCGCTGCATCGTCCGCACGCGCTCCCGGAGTGCACCGTCGACCTCCTTCGGAGACCGGTGCGGTCCATCGACCCAGGTTCTCAGGTTGAGCTCGGTAGCGCCCTCGACGTCGCCACGGGCCAGGAGGGCATCCTCTTGATCCCCGAACCGGATCATGTCGCTGGAGGGCTCCCGTCCTCCGATCCCGGCGGAGACGAGCACGAGCGAGCGGACGCGATCAGGATGTGCAAGGCAAAAATCGATCGCGATCTGACCGCCGAAGGAGCACCCGACGAGGGAGGCACGCCTGAACCCGACATGATCGAAGAGCGCGGCGAGATCGGCGTGGTAGGAAAACGGTCCCGGGGGCATCGACGACCGGCCGAAGCCGCGGATGTCGAATCGCAGCGCCTGGAATCTGGCGGCGAGCGTCTCGAACGTGCCGTCCCACATGCGCGAGTCCGCCACGCCCGCGTGGATCAGGGCAACCGGATGTCCGATACCGGCCACTTCGAAGTAAATCGACGCGCCGTTGATCGGAGCGAGCACGGCGCTCCCGGCTATCAGCGTCGCTCGGCGAGGAGCAACGTCATCGCGAGGTGCTCCGCGATCTCGAGCCGGGCGAGCGCCTCTTCGACGCTGCCTCCGACGGCCAGCGCGCCGTGGTTCTTCAAGATCAAGACGTCGCATCCGGGAACGCCCGCCGCTCCGATCAACGCTTGGCCCACCGCCCTCGCCAGGGTATCGGTGCCCGACGGTGCGTACGGCACGACCGCGAGCGCGTGGATCATGTCGCGCGCTTCGTCCAAGGCACGCAGGTTGGGCGTTTCACCCCGCACCGCGAACGCCGATAGTCCCGCAGGGTGGGCGTGCACGAGCGCTTCGATATCCACGCGGGCGGCGTAGGCCGCGAGGTGCATCCGGTGCTCCGTAGACGCCGCGGCGCGCGCCTGGGAATCCAGAGGCTCGGTGAGCGACAGGTCCACGAAGTCCCGGGTGGTGAGGTCTCCTTTGCGCCGGCCACGGCGCGTGATGAGAATCCGATCGGGGGTGATCCGGGCGCTCAGGTTTCCCTCCGAGGCCACGATCATTCCGCGACGCTCGAGCACGCGCCCGGCGCGCATCAGGTCGTGCGCGAGCGCGGCGCGGACCGCCTGGACGCGCGCGTTGGCCGCCGCCCGACCGACCCCCGAGCCGATCCCGGGCTCGCGCCCCTCGCCGGCGCCGCCGTTCCCGGCGGGGCTTCCCGACCCTCTTCTAGATTTCGGCAAGTGCCCCGCTCTCCAGCGCCATGATCGCGGCCGGCAACGCGCGCATGATGTCGCCTGCGATAAACCCGCGCATTCCGAGCCTGCGCGCCGCGACGTCCCCCGCGAGCCCGTGAATGTAGCACCCCAGGGCGCCCGCCTCTTCGGCGTCGACGCCTTGCGCCACGAGCCCCGCGATCGTTCCGGTCAGCACGTCCCCCGCCCCGGCGGTGGCCATTCCCGGGTTGCCGGTCGCGTTCAAGATGAGAGGCTCCGCGGGGGCCGCGGTGATCATGGGCGTGCTCTTGAGGCACACGATGGCGCGGCTCTCTTCCGAGAAGCGCCTCGCCCATCCGGCGGGGTCGCGGGCCACCTCGGCGACCGACTGGCCGCTGAGGCGCGCCGCCTCCGCGTAGTGGGGTGTCAGGATCAAAGGGCCGTGCATGCGATGGATGCCGATGCTCTCGAACGCGTTCAAGCCGTCGGCATCGAGCACGATGGGAGCCTCGACCCGCTCGAGGAGCTCGCGTGCCAGCTCCTGCGATTCGCGGCTCCTGGACAAGCCCGGGCCGATCGCGACCGCATCGGCGCGAATGGCCTCGGCGATGATTTCGTCGCGCGCTCCCAAGGCGAGCGTTCGTTCCGGCGTTTCCGCGAGTCCGCGCTTGACGACTTCGGCGACACGCGACTCGAGCGCATCCACGCAGCTCGCCGGCATCGCGGCCACGACGTACCCCGCTCCCACCCGGAGCGCGGATTCCGCGGCCAGCCCTAGCGCACCCATCATGCCGGCGCTGCCCCCGACCACAAGCACCCGCCCCACCGAACCCTTGTGCGCGTCCATCGGCCGCGAAGGGAGAAGGGATCGCGCCCAATCGGGATCGGCGATGAGCGTGGCGGGGATGATTCCGTCCACGACGGCCGAAGGAATCCCGATGTCCACGACGAGCACCAGGCCCGCGCTCGAGCGGCCCGGCTCGATTGCGAGCCCCCGTTTGGGAAGGCCCAGGGTGACGGTAAGGTCCGCCTTGATCGAAGGCTGCTCGCGGTACCCGGTCGTCGCGTCCACACCGGACGGGATGTCGATCGAGGCAATCGGCACCTCGCTTCGCTCGGCCATCTCGATGGCGGCCGCCACAGGACCCCGCGGAGCGCCGTGGCTCCCAGTCCCAAGCAGGGCGTCGACCAGAAACATCGCCTGGTGGACGGCTTGGGCCGCCTCGCTCGCGTCGCCCCACGCGCGGGGGTCCGGCAGGAACGTGACCGGCATCCGTCCCCTCTCGCACGCGCCACAATTCTCCGCAGCTTCTTCGGAAAGCGAGCTCTCTTCCCCCGCAACGAGGATCCGCACCGTGAATCCCGCGGCTTTGAGGTACCGCGCGCAGACGAATCCGTCGCCCCCATTGTTGCCCCGCCCCGCCAGCACGATCACACGTCCTCGCGGCGGACGTGTCCCCGTCGCACGGCGCCGGCGGCCCGGCGACCCGGTAGGGCCGCACCACCATGCCACGATCGAGCGAGCGGACTCCCTTCCCGCGCGCTCCATCAACGTGAGCGAGGAAATCCCCTTGCCCGAGATCGCGGCGTGCTCGATCGCGGCCATCTCGGCCGCGGTGACAAGACGCTGGCCGCCCGGTAGGCGCACGTCAGTCCTCGACCAGCACGACCGCGACGGCGTGGGTGGAGGCGTGTGACAGCGAGAGGTCGACCCGCCTCGCTCCCACCAGCTCGCGCGCCGCGCCATGGAGGAGCACGCTCGGCCGCGGACCTTCGCCCCGAATCACCTCCACCTCGCGCCAGATCGAGACCCGCCCGATCTTGAGTGCCTTGGCGAAAGCTTCTTTCGCGGCGAAACGGACCGCGAAGGACTCCGCGGCACGCACCTTCTTGCTGCAGTAGGCGATCTCGGTCTGGGTAAAGATGCGCTGGAGAAACCGCGTGCCCCAGCGGTCGATCGCGTCCGCGATCCGGCCCACCTCCACGATGTCGACGCCCACCGATACCATTCCCAATGGTCGCCCCGTCCTAGTCGCTGCCGTTGAGCCGATCCACGATCTCGACCAGCTCGTACACGTCGTTCAGGTCGTAGTCGGCCCCCGAGTGCTCGGTGCCGAAGGTATCGCCATAGCGCGCGAACGCGGTCCGGATCCCCAGCTTGGCGGCACCGACCACGTCGCGGTCCGGCCAGTCTCCCACCATGATCGTTTCGCCGGGGGTCACGCCGAGAAGCTCCAGGGCCCGCTCGAACGGCTTCGGGCTGGGTTTCCGCTCGCCCGTGTCCTCGAACGCGACGACCGGATCGAACAGGTGCTGAAGCTGAAGCTGCGCAAGACGCATCCAGGCCTGGAGTCGCGGGGCGTCGGAAACCACGGCGAGCTTGAGCCCGCGTTTCAGGATCTCCATGAGCGTCAGATTCACGTGGGGATAAAGCACGAGATAGGAATCGCGCGCCCGCCTGTAGGCCACGATCGCGCTCGTCAGGAGCTTGTAATCGATGCCGCCGAACTCTTCCTTGAGAAACAGATCGAACACCTGCTGGTACTCGATGCCCTCACGGTCGTAGACGCGATAGATCTTCTCGGAGGTTTCTTCGCGCGAGAGCTTCAGGCCGGCATCGATCATGCCGTCCACCGCGGCGTCGATCGCGGCGCGCTTCATCTTCATGAAGTCGGTCAAGGTGTTGTCGAGATCGAAAATAATGGCTCGGATCATTCGAGCGGGCTCCCCAGAACGAAATACGCCGAGAGGGAGCGATGCGGCACTGGCTCACCCATCGGCGTCGCGCACCCGATTCGGGCGTTGTTCTTCACGTTTCGGATTTGCTTACTTTTGCGACTGACCTACCATTTTGCCCAGGCTTATCTCTCCGTTATCGATGCGGACGTTAAAGCCGCAGCTCGGATTCGTGCAGACCCAGGCTTTGAACGTGATCGGGGCGCCATCCCTTCCGTAGTCAGAAAGAGGGATCAGGACCCCATTATTGCATTTGCGGCAGTCGGGCAGCTTTACTTCCATGGCCGAGCTCCTCCCCTCCACACAAGGCCGCTTCGGACCACGAGAAAATTTCGCCCGTGGGCGGCCATCGATGGATAGTCCGACTCCCAGAAATCGAGTGTCAAGTCAAATTGCGATCTTTCAACAGTCTGGCTGCGTTATCATGCCGCAGCGCCCATGCCGACAGGGGCGATCCTCCCCCCGAGCCAGGACCGGCCCGCGCCGATGACACTAGAAGCCTCGAGCTACGTTAAGGCCCTGCAGCCTCTTCTATCGCTTCCCCGTGAAACTCTTCCTCAGCTCACGGTGGCCGAAACCCGTAAAGCGCTCGAGTGGGCGGCCGGGGCGCTCTCGCTAGAACTCATTGAGAAAAAGGGAGTTGTGCCATCCTTTCTCCTGCTGCCTCGCGGTCACGGCGCGCCCCGGGTTGTGCTCTTCGCGGCATGGCATGCCGAGTCGCTCGCGGTCCTACCGGCTGCGGTCGAGGGAGCGGAGCGCCTGGCCCTGGCCGCGTCCCTGGCGGCCCTCGGGCTGGACCAGGACGCGGAGGTTCCGGCGGCCTTGGTCGTGGCTCCCGGCGCCATGCAGGGGTCCCTAGTGCTCGCGGATCTCCTCACGGAGCACCGCGGTCGGCTCCAGGCGAGGACCGCGTTCTGGCTCAGGATCGGGCCTCGGGCTCCGCGGAGAAGGCGCATCTATCTCGGAGCGCATGGACGCGTCGTGCTCGGGATTTGGGACGCGGGTACTAATCCATACCGGATCCGCGACCGCATGGTGGAGGAGCTGCGCGCGGAGGCGTACGGCCCGCGGCCGTTGGACTTCGAGCTGCTGCGAAAGCTCGGGGGGAATCGCGACGCGCTCGACTTCCTGGAGGAGGCATCGGACGAGCCCGCAAGCGGGTCCAGTGACGGGGAGGAACGTTTTAGGAGGGCGCTCTTCGAGCCTCGGGGGCATGTCGTGCTTCCGCAAGTGAAACACCCGGACCGCCCGCAGGCCTGGCTCGTGTTTGAAACCGTTGAGAATATGGAGCCCGCCGATCTGCTTCAACGCGCACAGGTACTGGCCGGCGGGGTCAAGGTCGAGATCGCCGAAGGTTTTCTTTGGGAGCGCATCGGCATCCACCATCCCTCGATTCAGGCCCAAATCAAACTCTCGAAGTCGGTGTCGGAGGGTCCCGAGATTTGGCCCTCCGCGCCGTGGCTTACTCCCGCGGGGATCTTCACCCGAGCACTCGGGTCGCCGCTCGCGGAGTGGGCGATCCCCATCCCGGCATCCGTGGCGATCCGTTTCCCGAAGGTGGAAGATTTCGAACCAATCGCCCTCGAGGCGTGCCAGCTCATCCGCCAAGCTCTGGCGGAAACAGCTGGGATCGATCCGTAGAAACCCCAGCATCTTCGCCTGGATCACCCGCGCGCTACGTACCTGTAGGTACGAGGCTTGTACGCCACGCGACAGTCGCTTCAGGCGTGACCCGATACGACCAAGCGCCAGCTCGCGCTATCTCGTCCTCCGAAAGAACTTGAGTGTTCGTCGCGGTCGCTTGAAAGCTTTGGCATGTCGTGTGCCTAGTGAATGGTACGCAGCCGCGTATCGTTTCAGCCCTGACCCCCCATGGTGCGCGGCGAGGGCCCCTGAAGCCAAAGCTTCAGGGGTCTCTTTTTTGGCCGATTGGATGGCACCACCCTCACCAGACCATCCTCCGCCTGAGATCCGACAAAGGATAGAAGGTCCCCCTCCAGATGACGCCTCCCTGCTGCAGGGTCACGATCATCGAGCGCGCGAAGGCGTAAAGGAAGAGCGTCACCCCGACGGGCATGAGGATCGCCTGCCAGACCCGGATGCTCACGTTTCGCGCCGCTTCGCGGTAGCAAAGAAAAACTCCGGCCCATGCCGCCAGCGCTGCGATCTTGGGGACGGCGCCCGGCAGAAGAAGTCCGATCACGGGCGTCCATGCCAAGGCAAGCTGGATCCAGGGCGCGACCAACCCTAGCAGGAGGTTGTACCGCGCCGCCGGGAACGCGTTCTTCTCGACCCCGCGCACGAGGCCG
>DASXTQ010000054.1:0-3936 GCA_036505295.1 Candidatus Eiseniibacteriota bacterium | reverse complement strand
CAGCTCGGGCTCCGGTACGTGGTCGTGACCTCCGTGAACCGGGACGAGCTTCCCGACGGCGGCGCGTTCCAGTTCGCCGCTACGATCCGCGCGATTCGGACCGAGATCCCGTCCGCGAGGGTGGAGGTGCTGATTCCCGATCTCATGGGAAACGGGGACGCGCTGCGGAGCGTGCTGGATGCGGGGCCCGATGTCCTGAACCACAACATGGAGACGGTCCGGAGGCTCTATCCGCGCGTGCGGCCCGCGGGACGCTACGCTCGCTCGCTCGAGCTCCTGCAGCGGGTCACCCGGATGACGCCTCAGATCCCGGCCAAGTCGGGGATCATGCTCGGCGTGGGGGAGACGGTCGAGGAGGTGGATGAGCTATTGCGCGACCTCAAGGCATATGGTTGTTCGATGGTGACGCTGGGGCAGTACCTGCCTCCATCGGGATCGCATCTGCCGCTCGAGCGCTACGCTCCTCCCGAGGAATTCGCGCATTACCGTGAGTACGGGCTTAAGCTCGGGTTCCGCCAGGTCGCCTCTGGGCCCCTGGTGCGCAGCTCCTATCACGCCGAGGAACAGGCGGGGGAAACCGCGCTCGTTCCTTGATTAGAGCAGCGTTCCGGAGAGAACGATCTTCGCCGTCGTGAAGTAGATCACCAGTCCCGTCACGTCCACGAGCGTCGCCACAAAAGGCGCCGACGCGCTCGCGGGATCGAACCCAAGCCTGCGCAGCAGGAAGGGAAGACTCGAGCCCACAAGAGTGCCCCAGAGCACGACGCCCACCAAGCTCGCCGCCACGGTGAGCGCCACGAGCAGGTGATGCTGGCCGTAGGTGTGGAAGAACGCCTGCCACACCAGAATGCGGATGATGCCGATGGTCGCGAGGATCACCCCCAGCCCGAGGCCGGAGAAAAATTCGCGCCGCACGACCCGCCACCAGTCGCGCAGCCGGACCTCCCCCAGCGCCATGGCGCGAATGATGAGCGTCGTGGCCTGGCTGCCCGAATTGCCGCCGCTCGAGATCACGAGAGGGACAAAGAGCGCCAGGACGACGGCGCGGGCGATCTCGGCTTCGAAATATCCCATCGCCGTCGCCGTGAGCGTTTCGCCGATGAACAGGGCGGCGAGCCACCCCGCGCGCTTCTTGATCATGTCCATGATCCCGATCCTGAGATAGGGCGCGTCGAGGGCTGCCGTACCTCCGATCTTCTGGATATCCTCGGTCGCTTCCTCGCGGACGACGTCTACGATGTCGTCCAGCGTCACGATACCCTTCATGTGCCCCTGCGCATCCACGACCGGGAACGACACAAGACGATAGGTCGCGAAGAGGCGGCTCAACTCCTCCTGGTCCATGGCCTCGGGCACCGTGATCAGGTCCGTCTGCATCAATTCTTCGACCCGTTGGTCCGGCCTTGCCGACAGGAGCTTTCGGAATGAAACCACGCCGCGCAGCTTTTGCTCGGCATCAAGCACGTAGGCGTAGTACATCGCCCCCGCGCGATCCGCGGCCTGGCGTCTCAAATAGGTGATCGCCTCGTCGACGGTCATTTCGGGGCGGACACGGACGTAGCGGGGATTCATGAGCCCGCCGGCGTCGTCCTCTGCATACGCGAGCAGCCCGTTCACTTCCTTCCGCGTCGTGTCGTCGAGGAGCGCCAGGATCTCCTCTCGCTCTTCGAGCGGAATCTCCTGGATCAGATCTGCCGCGTCATCCGGGGCGAGGAGCCGGATCCAGGAGCGGCGCTCGGGCTGGGGAAGCATGAGCAGGAGCTCTGCCTGATCGCGCGCGCTCAGGCTCAGGAAGAGATCTTCGGCCTCGGGCCGCGGCAGCGCCTGAAAGCTTTCCAAGCGGTCCTCGGGGACGAGCAGGTTCCACGCTTCGAGCAGGTCCTCGGCTGCGAGGCGCTCGGCGACATTGGACTCGGGATTGGGAGGCGGCATTGGATCCCCCTGGTACGGTCGCGGGAACAAGACCGAGGTCCCGCGAGTTTGATAGGTGCGAAGAGCGGGCTCGGTTGGAGCGCCGGTACTATACCTTTAATCGATTGGCGCCATGAAACTTAAAACGGATAGGCATGATCCGATCCCTTTTCCATTTCGCGTAGACAGCATCCGACCGGCTGAATAGACTCAAGCGATCCCGTGAAACATTCTTCGCATCTACGTTTGCTCGCTGCGGCAATCCCGCTCCTTCTCGGCGTCGCCTTTTGGCAAGGCGTCGTCGCGAGCCCCGGGGCCGAACCCCAGACGCGCCCCGGTGCGGCCGGGCGCGCCGAGCAGTCTCCCACCAAGCAGCCCCCCCAGCCCGCGAGCGGCGGCCAGGAGATCATGGCCGTGGTCGATGGGATCCCGATCACCAGAATTGAGTGGGACCGTCTCGCCGATCCGTATTTCGCGGAGATCGAGGCCCGGGCGGGGCGAAAACTCACCGACGACGAGAAAGGGCTGCTGCGCAGAAACGTCCTTCAAGAGCTTGTCCGCGAGAGGCTCTGGG
Organism: Candidatus Eiseniibacteriota bacterium; assembly: GCA_036505295.1. Lineage (GTDB taxonomy): Bacteria > Eisenbacteria > RBG-16-71-46 > SZUA-252 > SZUA-252 > WS-7. Next base: position 1,451 of record DASXTQ010000054.1, on the reverse strand, counting down.
TCGCGGATGCCAAGCGGCGAGGGTTCACGGCAACCGAGGCGGAGCTCGACGCGCGGCTTCAGCGGAATGCCTACTTCACGACGAATGGAAAGTTCGATCCGGTAAAATTCCGCGAGTTCAAGTTCTCGCCGGCCTCGAACTACCGGGAGCTCCTGGGTCAGATCCAGAACGCGGTGCTTCTCGACAAGTATGTCGCGTGGATGAAAACTCGTTACGCGGTTCCCGAGTCCGAGCTCAGAAAGGAGTTCATGAAGCGGACGGCGCAGGCGTCGATCCGTTTCCTGTGGCTCACCCCTGACGCGGTCTCCCTCGGGCTGCAGGCGACCGCGGAGCAGATCCGCGCCTATTACGACGGTCATCCCGACGAGTTCAAGAGCGCCGACGAGGCCCGGATCACCTATGTCCGCGTTCCGATCGAGACAACGGGGCTCAGGTCGGACACCCTCCGCACCATCGCCCACGCTCAAGCCCTCATCTCGGCAAGGGCGCTGCTCGCGTCGGTGAAGTCCGGCAAGCCCGCCGAAGCCGCCGCGAAGCAATTCGGAGGCGTCAAGGACTCGGGGCTGTTCCGGATCGGGGAGCCGATCCGGGGCCTCGGGCGCTCGGACGCGCTGATGGACGCGATCCAGGCCGCGCGGCCGAAGCAATGGCTCCCGGAGCCGATCGCCGTGGGACCGTATTACGTCGTGGCCCGACTCGAGGAGCACCAGGAGCCCGCCGCCCGGTCGTTTCGGGACGTGGTCGCGCTCGCGAAGCGACGTGCCGACGGCTTGCTTCGCGATGCCGAGCTCGACTCCCTGGGTCGCTTGGACTATGCCGCACGCCCGGATCGCTACCGCGTCCAGCGCCTCCAGGCTTCGATCATCGCCCGGGCCACAGACTCCTTCGTGGATTCGCGCCCTGTTTCGGACCGTGACGTCGCGAAGACACTCGAGCGGATCCGGAAGTCATCGGGCATGCCGGATACGGCCCACGCGTGGTCGGACTCAGTCGTGAAATCGCTCCCGAACCTCGTCAGGAAGGAGCACCAGCTCGACCTTGCGTTCAAGACCATGGCGGAGGCGGCGGCGCGCCTCAAGCGCGGCGACCGGGCCGATGAGGTCGCCCGCCGGTTCGACGCCACGCTGGATCAAGCCTCCATCTACGAGGGGCAGCCTCCCGAGCAGCCCCGCCTCGTCGAAGGGGGGCTTCTCGATTCACTTTACAAGGATAGCCCTGGAACGGTGGTCGGCCCGCGCGTCCTCCGTGATTCCGTCTTCGTCGTGCGGGTGACGGACGTGGACGCCAAGTTCCTGCCCACCTACGAAGCGGTTCGCAGCATCGCCCGCTCGGAGGCGGAGCTCAAACGGCGGGCCGAGACCGAGACGGAAGCCCGAACCTATTTTGAATCGCACCGCGACCGGTACGAGTCGCCTCAGCGCTGGGTGTTCGACTACGTTGTGTTCCAAAAA
>DASXTQ010000053.1:0-17964 GCA_036505295.1 Candidatus Eiseniibacteriota bacterium | reverse complement strand
CCTCGACCGCGCTCATGCCGGAGGGGACCTTCCCGCCCGCGCGAGTCGCGTCGGAACCGCCGCCGGAGCAACCGAGGTGGGAGGCCAGCAGTCCCGTGAGCAGAAGCACGGCCGGTGGGAAGGCGCGAGACGCACGGCTCACGACACTACGAGTGGTCATCCTGTCGCTCCTTCGATTCCTAGGACGATGCATTCAAAACTACCCGCCGGACCCAACGCCCCATCCCGGATGCAACAATGGAAGTTAGCACGTTTTCCGGGACTCCGCTCCGAAGCAACCGAGGCGTGGTCTTCGCAGAATTCATCGCACGGCCGCCACATTTCCGCAACACACCGCGTGTACCTTCTGAGTGAGATGAAAGAGGCAATGTCATTCATACCCATTCCGGGAGGCATTTCATGTCATCCCCGAGGTTGATCCACCCAATCGTCCGGCCGGGCGTCGCCAGCCTCCTGGCCGGGCTGGCGATGGCCGCGTCGCTTGCGGTTGCCATCCCCGCCCGAGCTGGCGATCCGGGCTGGCCGCGACAATTCGATTCCTCGAGCGGTTCGTTCGTGATCTACCAGCCACAGCCCGAGAACCTCGACCGCGACGTGCTCACGGGGCGCGCAGCGTTCTCGCTGCAGAAGAGCGGAGCCGCGAGCCCGACGTTCGGGGTGCTGTGGTTCACCGAGCAGATCGAGATCGACCGCGACAGCAGCACGGTAGCCGCGCGGAGCCTCGACGTCACAAAGGTACGGTTGCCGGGTATCACATCGGACGAGGCGACCCGTTACGAGATGCTGGTGGAGACCCAGGCGGCCGGGTGGGATCTGTCAGGCTCGTTAGAGGAGTTGCAGGCGGGTCTGGCTGCGGCTGAGAAGGAGCGGGCAAGCGTCGCCGGCCTCGACAACGCACCGCCCAAGATCCTCTTCCAGGACCGGCGCGCGATCCTTGTCGTCTACGACGGCGCGCCGACACTCGAGCCGATCGAGCGATCCAAACTCCAGCGAGTCGTGAATACACCGTACGCCGTGGTCTTTGATCCCCGGAATCGCTCCTACTATCTGAACGGCGCCAATCTCTGGTACCAGGCGAAGGATCCCCTGGGCCCGTGGAGCAACATTTCCAGTCCGCCCGCCGCGATCCGCGATGTCGTGCCGCCGGACACCTCAACGTACGATCAGGTCGAGGGCCCGCCGCCGGAAGTGTTGACCGCGACCGTGCCCACGGAGCTGATCGCCACGGACGGCCCGCCGCGATACGCGTCCCTGGTCGGCGAAGAACTGCTCTACGTCACAAACACCGAGAGCGACGTGGTCCTCGAGGTCAGCACGCAGAGCCTCTACGTGCTGATCTCCGGGCGGTGGTTCCGGGCTTCGTCGATGGACGGACCCTGGACCTTCGTGCGCGGAGACAAGTTGCCCGCCAGCTTCAGGCAGGTGCCGCTTGACTCGCCCAAGGGCAACATCCTGGCGAGCGTCGCGGGCACGGATCAGGCCGAGGACGCGATCGCCGACGCCGAAATCCCACAAACGAGCGCGATCCAGCGCAGCGCCCGGGGCTTCGAGGTCACGTACGACGGGGACCCGCAATTCGCACCGATCGAGGGCACGGACCTCGAGTACGCGGTGAATACCGACGCGGAGGTGATCCTCGCCGACGGTCGCTATTACGCGTGCGATCAGGGAGTCTGGTACATCTCGGACGATCCCGAAGGACCGTGGAGCGTCAGCGATACGCGGCCCCTGGGCTTAGAGGACATCCCACCTAGCTGCCCCGTGTACGACGTGCGCTACGTCTACATCTACGACTCCACGCCGGACGTGGTCTACGTGGGCTACCTACCGGGATACTTAGGCTGCTATCCTTACTACGGCACGGTCGTTTACGGCACCGGGTACCACTACGGTTCGTGGCGGAGCAGGCACCACTACTATCCGCGCCGCTTCACCTGGGGCTTTCACGCGCGCTATAACCCCTGGCTGAGCCGGTGGAGCTTCGGCGCCAGCTACAGCAGCGGCTTCCTCCGTGTCGGCACCCGCTGGCGCTCCGGTTCCCAAGTCGCCCCGAGCAGCACGCGATCGAAGTGGTTTGGCCCAGGGGGCTATCGTCGCCCGCTGGTGGCCCAAGACATGACGCTCCTCCGGACCCGCCCCGGACGCACGCGGCCGCGCGTATCCGATGGCCTGCCGGCGAACCTATATAGCCGCACGGAAAACGTCGCGCGCGTGGACCGTAGCGCCGATCGGATTCGCATACGGTCGATTGCACCTCGAATCGCTCGGCCAGCCCCGGTGCCCGACGACGTTTTCGCGGGCAAGGACGGGAAGGTGTACCGGCGTGAGCCGAAGGGAACGTGGCAGGTCAGGACGGGGACGAAGTGGAAGCCGACGAACCTTCCGGCTCCCCCGCGCACGACTCCGCTTCCTGAGACTCCGCCCCCCGGAGGTCAGGAACCGGCGAGCCGTCCTTCGGTAAGACACTCGCGGCCCGAGGTGAGCCCGCGGCGCAACGGTCCGGCGGTCGAGCACCGGGTGCCGCAACGCGACAACCCGCCGGAGCGTCCCACTCCTCCTGCGGAACGACCCACGCCTCCGTCCGAGCAGCCCACGCCGGGTGACCTGGAGCGGGAGTACCGCGCCCGCGAGCGAACCGACCGTGGGGACAACTCGGACTCTGCGCCGCCAACCGCGCATTCGACACCGCGGCAGCTGGAGCCGCGGAGCCCGAAAGAGGAGGAATCCCAGAGGGACCATCCGCGGCAGGACTCGAGGGACAATTCGAGACCGAGCCGGAATCGCTAGCTTACGCGCCCATGCCCGCGGGGGAGTGAACGACGTCCAGCTCGATCTGACAGTCGCACGTACCCCCGAGGCGCGCGAGCGCGTGCAAGGATCCCTCGACGTTAACATCGGCCATGCCGGCGAGCGCAGAACGGGCCTGCTCCGTAGTCCCGAAGCAGAACCGTGCTCGGTTCAGTCTGGATACGAATTCCGACCACCGTGGGTGTCCCGGGACGACGATCTCATCGCTGCTGCGCATTGGTGCCTCCGCTGTGGTGAACCTGTTCATGCGAGGAGTGATTCTCAACGGTTGGGAAGTTTGAGTCACAGAAGGTAGCAGGTGGTCACGGTGGAAGCATGTTACAAATGGACATGGTCGAGGCGTTCTGACGGTCCTGGGTACGCCTCTCGCGATGCATCCGTTCCCGCAAAAAGCACGACGCTGCATGGTGATATCCCCGCCGAACCTTCGCCCGTCTTGCAGGTTGCCTTCGACAGTTAGCGTAACCGTCTTTGGCGACCTGCCGTGCAGGTTGTCGAAGAGCGGGTGCATTGCGGTTTTCAGGAAGCAGAACTCGATATCCGTCAAACCGTTGCCGTCCCCATCCCCCACCACTTAAGCAGCGCCGCCCGAGAGTACGACGGAGTGGATATTCCGATACGGAACGGCGTGCGTTCTCTTGGAGGAGTCGCGCCAGCGAAGTTTTGTCCCCGAAATCACTCCGGAGATCCGGTCACCATTATGAAGCCATAGCTCGTCGGCCTTGGCGCCTGGTGTTCCGTTGAAGTGAATCCACGCAATCGCTGAAGTCTTGATCTGAACCCTGCCTAATATCGACGCAATGGTAATGGACTTATCGAGAAGCTCCCCGCTAAGGGATGACCCGTCTCGTCCAATGAGAATATTCCGCATGCGCATCCTGGCAGTCCCCCCTACTTTCGTGCGATGGGCTCGAGCCGAGGTGGCCTTCTGCCGCGGCGCGTGGCGCCGGCGACGGGGACGTACTCGAGCTCCCGCCCCTCCAGTACACGACGAAGCATGAGCCCGCCGCGGCTCATGTCGCCGCGTCCGACGAACTCGACCGGAAAGCGCAGGCGCCCGCCGAGGTGGGTCCCGATGACGTCGACGTACTTCCCCGTCGCGATGCTGCCGAGCAGGATGACGACGTCGTCGCCCGAGAGACGCGATCCCAGCGCCGCAGAATCCCGCTCCAGCGGTTCGCGGAATCGGGACTCGTCCGGCTCGACGCCGACCTCGCCCATGGCACGCAGGTCCGCGAGCGTGACCATCACGTCCGGCGGTACCAGCCCGCGACCGGGGGTGATGACGAGCACCCCGTCAGGAGCGGTCCTAGTTCGCGCGAAGGTTCGCCCGTAGGTCAGCTTGCCGCGGAAGTAGAGCCCGCTCAGGAAGGTGAATACTTCCCCGATCGGGGCACCGGACCCACGGAGCTGGACGGCCAGCGGTGACGTCGCGCGTTCGTCCATTAGGATTTGCGCGCGTCTTCCGCCGCAGTGAGCCGGAGAGAGCAGGAAGACGGTCTGGGGGGCGAGCACAGCCCGACGCCTAGGCTTCGACCAGGACCTTGAATCCGCCGTAGACCATGCGCTTGGAGTCAAAGGGCATCGACTTCGGATCCATCTTTGCGAGTCGAGGATCCTTCATCACCTTGGCGTTGACGCGATCGCGGTGCGCGCGCGACTTGAACACGATCCACGAGAAAACTACCGTCTCCCCGGGCTTGGGCTTGACCATGCGCGGGAATGGCACGCCCCACTTCACATTGAGGTCGTCCCCCGCGCATTCTCGGAACTCCAGGGCGCCGTGCTCCTTCCAGATCCTGCCCCCCAACTTCGCCAGACGGCGATAGGCGTGTAGTTTTTTCTTGGGGACGGGTAGGACATATCCGTCTACGTAGCGCATGTGATCTCTCCTTGGTTGCCCTGACGCCTCACGACGTCCCGAACCGTTCCGCCGCTCTGGCACGGGCGCGCTCCGCTTCCACCGCGCGGTCGCGCGGCTCGGCATGGGTCACCAGCGAATTCAGCAGATGCCGGGCGACCGCAGCCACTTCCTCGGCGGCCCGATGGAAGACCGCTTCGTTGACCTTCGACGGTTTGCTGAAGCCCGAAATCTTCCTCACGAATTGTAGTGAGGCTGCGAGGACCTCCTCGTCGGTGGCGGGAGGATCGAAGTTATACAGGGTCTTGATGTTCCGGCACATAGCTTGTCTCCCAGTCCTGTGTTCCCCCAAAACGGCCGCTCCACGGCTTGCGTGAACGGATGTCCGCAGGGATAAACAAATCTAGCACCGCCCGGCATGCTCGACAACCAGGCGCCTCAGCTTTTCATTGCGGGGCTTGAACGATCTGGCTAACGTCTACCCGTGGCCACCTTCCTCTTCAAGACCGAGCCGACGACGTACTCGTTCGAGAACCTGACCCGGGACAAGACCACCGTATGGGACGGGGTTTCCAACGCTCTCGCCCTGAAACATCTGCGCACGGTCCGTAAGGGCGATACGGTCGCCATCTACCACACCGGCGACGAGAAGCAGGTCGTCGGGCTCGCGATCGCGGACTCCGATCCCTTTCCTGACCCCAAGCTCGGTGATCCAAAGCGCGCTGTCGTGCGCCTCAAGGCTGGCCGCGAATTTCCCTTCCCGGTTCCCCTTGGCACGTTCAGGACCGATGCGATACTCAAGACCGCGGATCTCGTGAGGCTCCCGCGTCTATCTGTGATTCCGCTCACCGCCGCTCAACATGAGCGGTTGCTCGAGCGCGCGGGCCTCTCCGCCAAGCGGTGACTTAGGGGATCGTCACCGCCCCGGCGACCGCCTCCAGCTCCACCGCCTCACGAGCCACCGCCCGCTCGCGCGCGTGCGCGACGAGCATGTAGACCGACGGCACGACGAAGAGGGTGAAGATCGTGCCGATGATCATGCCGCTGACGAGCGTGATGCCGATGCTGTTACGCGCTCCGGCTCCCGGTCCGCTGGCGAATACCAGCGGGAGATGCCCGAACACCGTGGCCGCGGTGGTCATCAAGATCGGCCGCAACCGGGTCCCTGCGGCATCGATGATCGCCTGGAGCTTGTCCATCCCGGTCTCCCGCAGATGGTTCGCGAACTGAACGATGAGGATCCCGTTCTTCGCCACCAGCCCGACCAATGTGATGAGCCCCACCTGGCTGTAGATGTTCATCGTCGTGAAGCCGAGGAACGAGAAGAGCAGGGCGCCGCTGATGGCCAGCGGAGCCGATCCCGCGAGGATGACGAAGGGATCGCGGAAGCTCTCGAACTGGGCCGCAAGCACCAGGAAGATCAGGATCCCCGAAAGCAGGAATATCCCGAGAAACCGGCTGCCCTCGGTCCGCAGCTGGCGCGACTCGCCCGCGTAATCGACCGTGAATCCCTGGGGAAGCATCCCCTTCGCCTCTTTCTCCAGGAATTGAAGCGCCTGGTCCAGCGACACCCCCGGCGGGATGACGCCCTGGATTCGCACGGCGTTGAGCTGCTGGAACCGCTTCAGCTCCCGGGGCTCCGTGGTGGTTTTCAGAGTCGCGAAGGTCGAGAGCGGCACGAGCTTCCCGCCGGTTCCCGTCACGTAGATGTCCTTCAACTGGTCCGGAGTGAGGCGCTCGCTCCGCTTTACTTGTGGTATCACCTTGTAGCTGCGTCCCTGGATGCTGAAGCGATTGACGTAGTTTCCACCGAGAAGCGTCGAGAGATCCTTTCCCGCCTCGCTCATCTCGACACCTTGGGAGCGCACCTTGTCGCGGTTGAACACAACCTTCGCTTGAGGCTGGTCATACTTGAGATCCGCGTCGGCGAACATGAACAGACCGCTCCCGAACGCCTTCCCGACGAGTTGGTTGGCGAACTCGACGAGCCGTTCCGGCTCGGCCGTGGACGCGATGACGAAATCCACCGGGAAATCCCCGCCCCCGGGCAACGCGGGCGGAATGATGGATATGACGCGAATACCCGGAATCTTCGAGAGGCCGCCGGAAGCTTCGAACTGGAGCTGCTGGGCCGTCTTCTTTCGCTCGCTCCAGGGCTTGGTCACCATGCCCCCGAAACCACCGGTCGGGAACACGAGCTGGAACGTGTTCTTGTACTCCGGAAACGAGCGGTAGACGCCCTCGACCTGCGCCGAGTAGAGCTTGGTCTGGTCGAGCGTGGAGTTCGGCGCCGCCTGGATAATCCCAAAAACGACGCTCTGATCCTCGTTGGGCGCCAGCTCATGCTGGGAGAACATGTAGAAAGCCGGGATCAACGCCACGACGACCGCCCACACGACGTAGACGGCGCTCCGGTATTGGAGCGTCCCGGACAGAGCTCGCTTGTAGCCCTCGCGAATTCCGTCGAAGCGCCGATTGACCCACCCCGCGAAGCCGCGTTCGGTATCGCCCGCGCGGAGCAGCTTCGATCCCATCATCGGTGACAGCGTGAGCGCCACAACCCCGGAAACGATCACCGCACCCGCGAGCGTGAACGCGAACTCCCGGAACAGCGACCCCGTCAACCCGCCCTGGATCGCGACCGGCGTATAGACCGCCGCCAGCGTGAGCGTCATGGCGATGATCGGGCCGATCAGCTCGCGGGCCGCGTCGATCGCCGCGCGGAAGGGGCTCGCGCCGAGACTCAAATGCCGCTCCACGTTCTCGACCATCACGATCGCGTCGTCGACCACCAGCCCCACCGAGAGCACGATGGCGAGCAGGGTGAGCAGATTGATGGTGAAGCCGGCCGCCATCATCAGGAAGACCGCGCCGATCAGGGAGATCGGAATCGCCACGACCGGGATGATGACTGCGCGCACGGAGCCGAGGAACAGGAAGATGACGAGTATGACGATGAGCAGCGTCTCCGTGAGGGTCTTCAAGACCTCGTGGATGGCGCTCTCGATGTATTCCGTCGAATCGTAGGGAATGCCGGCCTTCATCCCGGCGGGCAGCTGCGCTCGAATACCCGGCACCGCCTCGCGAACCCGCCGAATCACCTCCAGCGTGTTGGCGGTCGGAAGCACCCAGACTCCCATGAAGACGGCGCCCTGACCGTCGAAGCGAACGTCCTGTTCGTAGTTCTCGGCGCCCAGCGAGACGTCTGCGATGTCGCCCAGGCGGACGACGACCCCTTTGTCCTCCTTGACGACCAGCCGGCGGAACTCCTCAGGGGTCTTGAGATCGGTGTTGGCGACGAGGTTCACCGAAACCATCGAGCCCTTCGTCTGCCCCAGCGTGGAGAGGTAGTTGTTATCGGCGAGCGCGTCGCGCACCTGGGACGCTGAGATGCCCATGGCCGCCATCTTCTCCGGCTTGAGCCAAACCCGCATCGCGAAGGTGCGGCCGCCGAGGATTTCGGCGCGCTGCACCCCGTCGATCGAGCTCAACTTAGGCTGCACGACGCGCGTCAGGTAATCGGTGATCTGGTTCTGATCGAGATCGCTGGAGGAGAAGCCGAGGTACATCGCCGCAAAACGGTTATCCGCGGTCTCCAGCTCGATGACCGGCGCCTGCGCCTCCGGGGGCAGGTCGTTCCGCACCTGCGCCACCTTCGCCTGGACCTGCGTGAGGGCGGCGTTTGTGTCGTAGTTGAGCTTCAAATGCACGGTGATCGTGCTCAAGCCCTGGGCGCTGGACGACTCGATGTAGTCGATCCCGTCGGCGCTCGCGATCACGCGCTCCAAGGGCGTCGTGATAAACCCACGTACAAGATCGGCGTTGGCTCCGACGTATGCCGTCGTCACCGTGAGGATCGCGATGTCGCTGCGGGGGTACTGCCGCACGCTGAGCGAGCGGATCGATTGAAGCCCGGCGATCAGGATGACCAGACTGACGACCATCGCCAGGACCGGGCGGCGGATGAAGAGATCGGTGAATTTCATCAGCTGTCCTCCGGCTTCGGCGCGGGATCGTTGCCCGGCCGGATCGAATTGTTGATGAGGACGGACGCGCCGTTCCGCAGCTTGAAGACGCCCGAGGTCACGACCTCTTCGCCCGTCTTGAGGCCGGAGAGGACGGCGACCTGGTCGCCGCGGCTGCCGCCCAGTTTCACGAAGCGCTGCTCGACTCCGCGGTAGGTCTTGCCGTTCGGTCCCTTGAGGTCCCGCACGACGAAGATCGAGTTGCCATAGGGCGCGTAGCTGACCGCGGTCGCCGGGAGCGCGATTACGGCGGCGCCCTTCCCGAGCCGCGCTTCCACTTCCACGAACATGCCCGGTCGCAGCCTGCCGGCGGGATTCCGGAATACCGACTGGATCTGGACGTTTCGCGTCGCCTCGTCAACCACGGAGTTGATGGCCGTGACCTTGCCGGCGGCGATGACCGCGACGCTCTCGGCCGCCACCTTCACCGGCGCGCCTATCCTCAAATCGCCAAGCTCCTGTTGGGGGACCGAGAAGTTGACGTAGACCGGATCCAGCGATTGGAGTGGGACAACCGGATCGCCCGCCGTGAGGTATTGGCCGAGGTTGATCTGGCGGATGCCAAGCATCCCCGAGAACGGCGCCCGGATCTCCTTGCGCTCGATGGTCGCTTTGATCTCGCCCACCCGCGCTTCCGCCTGCTTCGCCTCGGCCGCGATGCGGTCGTACTCGGCCTGCGCGACGACCCCCTTCTGCAAGAGCTGCCGCGCCCGATCGAAGTCCAGGCGCGAGAGGTCGCGTTGGGCTTCCGCGGCGGCCAGCTGGGCCCGCTCCTGGCTCACGTCGAGCCTCACCAGCACCTCGCCCGCGTGGACCATCCTCCCGGATTCGAAGGTGATCCCCCCGACGATACCGGGCAGATCCGCGCTGACGGTGACGCCTTGAACTGCCGCCACCGTCCCGATGACGCTCGAGATCGCCGGCCACTGCTCCTGGCGGGCGGCGATCGTGGTGACGGCCTCGGGAGGCGGCTGCCAGCCCCCCTGCGCCATCGCCGTACGGATCTGCTGGAACTTCACAAAGCCCAGGCCCGCGACCAGCACGGCCATCGCGGTGAGCACGAAAATCATTCGCTTTCTCATGAGTGGTTCCTCCTATCGTCCCGTTCCATCGACGTTGATGCCGTGTTCATCCATCAGCGATCCGGTCGCGCGCGCCATCTCGGTGCGCGCCGTCCGGTAGTCGGTAAGGGCCGAAATCTCGTCGAGCCGCGCGCGGGACAGGTCATTCTGGCGCGTCAGCACCAGGAAGTTCGTCGAGAGCCCCGTGTCGTATCGATCGCGCTCGGCCGAGAGCTGGATCTCCGCCGCTTCGCGGCCCGACCGGGCCGCTTCGATCCTCTGACCCGCCGTTTCCAGTGCCGCGGCGGCATCGAGAACCTCCGCGCGGATGGTCTTGCGCACGCGGGCCAGATCCGTCTCGGACTGCCGCTCGACGTGCTGCGCCACCGCGGCATTTCCCCGGGCCGCGCGGTTGCCGATCGGGAGACCCAGCACCAGCGCGACACGCGCGGCGTCGAAATCGCCCCTGCCGAGCGACTCGAATGACTTTCCGAAACCCCCGTCCAGCTCGGATGGGAGGCTCCCGGGCGAGCCCCCTGGGTTGAGGGAGCCGGCGATGCCGAACCGGTCATAGGAAACCACCGCATCCAGGCTGGGCCAGATTCCGTCGCGGGCGAACGCGGTCTCGGCACGACGCCGCTTCACCACGGCGTCCGCGATCGCAAGCTCGGGCCGGGCCGAAAGCGCGCGCTCCAACGAGGCGGGGACGTCGACCGGTTGAACCTCGACCGTCGCGTCCTCGACCGGAGCCAGTTGTTCATTCCAGAGGGCATCCCCCGCGCCGTCCAGGATCAGGAACTTCAGAGCGTTCTCGGCGCGGGCGAGCGCCTCCCTCGATGCGAGAAGGTCTCCACGTCTCCGCTCCAGCTCCGCGCGAGGCTGGGCAAGCTCGGTGCGGGGTGCCGAGCCGGTTTCGACACGGGTCTGCGTCTCCCCGAGCTGCTCCTCCGCAAGATGCACCGCTTGCTGGCGCACCTCGATCCCCAGCCGGACAGCCACGAGCGTCCAGTACGATCGCTCGACCGAGGCAACCGTCTCGGTGATGGCGCGCCTGAGCGAGGCGTTGGCGCCGTCGCGGCCTGCCTTCGCGACGCGCACGGACAGCCGAGCCGCGTCCGTGCCGCGGTCGCGCAACAGGGGTTGCCGCAGCTCGAGGCCGACGCGCGTTCTGTACGCCGGCGACAGAAGGGCCAAACCTTGATCGGTCTCGCGCGCGCCCCTTGCCTTGAGCGACAGCGCGCCACCCGTGGGAAGGAGCTGCCGGATCGCCGCGCCGGCTTCGGACGATTTGAATTCAGGCCCGATCTCGGCCGGCGACGTGCCTGAGAAGGAGGAGTTCAAGGGCTCCGTTGATTTCGACCAAGCGCCGTCCAGCTCGACCAAGGGATCGTAGGCGCCGCTCGCCGCGGTAACGGCCGCCCTCGACGCGGCAAGCGACTCACGCTCGATCAGCAATCCCTCGTTCCTCTGGAGAGCCAGATCGATCGCCTCGTTCAGCGTTAGACGATGCTCGGCGCTGAGCGCGACCCCCGCGGGCATGGCCGCGGTCATGAGAAACGCCAGCGCGACGATTCGTTTCAGGGCCGCGGCATTCATGTGACACCTCGTTGGAGATCGGTCTTCTGAAGACGCGCGTCGATCGCCTCGGCGAAACGCGCGAGCTCTAGCGGATCGAGTGAGACCAGCGACCCCAGCTCACAGGGGGTCAGCTCCATGCCCCGCTCGGCCAGTTCCAGTAGCGTTGCTTTCGGATTCGCGATGAACCGGCGACGCAGCGCCTCGTCCGTCGCCAGGACACCGATGATGCGTTCGACATAGAGTTGACTCATTTTGTTCTCCTCTCGCAGCAGACCTATCTCAAGAGATGTGCCAAGTCGCCGCGCGGGCGCTAAAGAGGGGCGACTCCATTGCGCTCGCGGGACTTGTCGCGCGAGAGGAACGCAGGAGCAGGAGCTGTGGTTTCGGACTACCTGTAGGGAAATCGACAGAACGTCGATTCATGCGCGGGATCGTCGGCCCGCGCTACAGCTCTTGTCGGCTGGGATCTGCAAGTGCTCGCCGGGGTCGACGCCGGGCCCAGAGGCCCGGCGTCTGGAGGGGGCGAATGGAGGGATGAAGGTGAAGCGGATTGTTGGGGGGACTAAAACCTGTACGAGAGGCCGACCGTGCCGCGCTCCATCCAGATCTCATCCGCGCCATTAGCATCGGCAAGACCGGAGGCGCCATCCGAGGGGAACGCCACGAACTCGCGAAGGTCCGCGCGCAGCGCCCACCGCTCGGTGATTCCGTAGGTCGTACCTGCCCCGAAATTGATCGCGAACGCGGTTTGCGACTTGTCGAGTTGTGGCACGCGATCGGCGTCGGTGTTGGACAGAAACGTCACCGCTCCGGCCCCGGCTGCCAGGTAGGGCGTCCAATTGCGGACGGGAAAGTCCGCTCTCAGGTTCGCTTGGTAGGCGAGAACGTCCGGAGTCTTGAGATCCTGGCTCGCACCGGGCGCCACATCGACGCTCTGCTTGACCGGAATCATCCAGGTGAACTCTCCCTCGGCCGCCAGCCTCGGGGTCAGGCGATACGTCACGGTCGCGACGGCCGGAATGTTGATGAAGCGATCCGGCAGCGCCGTGTCGTTCTCGTTCAGAGCCTGAACGCCGCCCATGAGCGAGACCTCTGCCCGTGACCCGAACGATTCCTGCGCCGCGGCGGTCGACGCCGCGCCTAGGACGAAGAGCGAGACGACTACTGCTCCAATCGCGGCGCTCGTGCTCCTTCTACTGACCTTCATGGCACTCCTCCTCGTGATGGATCCGCGACGGCGCGGTGCTAGGCGCCGGGTGCGTCATGCATGCCGCCCATCGCTTCTTCTGGTCTCGTGTATCTCAAGCGGCGTGCCAACCCATCGAACGGGACGCGGAGCTCCCGATACTCCTTGCGCTCGCAGAAGTTGTGCTGCCAGGGGCGGGAGGGTGAGGGTGCGAAGGATGCCGCGCTGGTTGTGGCGGGATCGACAGCCTGTCGGTTTCTCTGCAGACGGCCGGTGGGGCGTTCGCTGCCGAGTCGGCTAGCTGACTCCGTATTTTTCGAGGCGTGAGTAAAGTTGGGCGCGCGTGAGGCCCAAAAGGCGGGCGGCCCTGGACTTATTACCCTTGGCTTGGTTCAGGGCCTTCTCGACCATGCCGCGCTCCACGTTCTCGAGGTTCATGCCCTCGGAGGGAAGGACCGTGGTCGTTTTCATGGAACCGTTCGTCTCCACGGGGGGTGTCGCCCCGACGCTCGCCGCCAAGGGGGGAAGGTGATCGCGGGTAATCAAACCCCCGTCGCAAAGGAGAATCGCGCGCTCGATCGCGTTCCGCAGCTCGCGCACGTTCCCCGGCCAGGGATAGGCAAGCAGCCATTCGCGCGCGTCCTTCGAAATCCCAGCTGCGGGCCGACCCATGGTCCTGCCCAGGTCCTCGAGGAACGCCTCGGCGAGAGGCAGAATATCCTCGGGTCGCTCGCGCAAGGGCGCGATGTGGATCTGAAACACGTTGAGGCGATAGAACAAGTCCTCGCGAAACGTCTGCCGCGCGATGCTCGCCGCCAGATCGCGGTTCGTGGCCGCGATGACGCGGACATCGGCCTTGAGCGTGCGCGTTCCGCCCAAGCGTTGGAACTCGCGCTGCTCGAGGACCCGGAGAAACTTCGCCTGGACCAGCGGGCTCATCTCGGCAATCTCGTCGAGAAACAGGGTCCCGCCCGCGGCCTGTTCCAGGCGGCCGATCTTGGTTGCGATCGCCCCTGTGAAGGCTCCCTTTTCGTGCCCGAACAGCTCCGACTCGAGCAGCTGCTCCGGCAGCGCCGCGCAGTTGATCGCGACGAAAGGTCGACCCGACCGCGGCGAGCCTTGGTGGATGAGGCTGGAGATCACTTCCTTGCCGGTTCCCGACTCCCCCGTGATGAGCACCGTGGTTTCCGAAGCTGTGACCCTCTGGACGGAGAGCAGGCTGTTCTTCCAGGAGGTCGAGACCCCGATGATCCGGCCCCGTCCCCGGGACTCCAGCTCACGGGCGAGCGTCTCGACGGTCGCCTCGAGCCTCTCTGCCCGCTCCCGCGCTTCCGCGGCGACCCGGGCCTCTTCGGCGAGCCGCTGGTGGGAAAGCATCAGGCCGACGCGGTCGGCGAGACGGATGGCGACCTCAGTATCCTCCCAGCTGTAGCGTGACGGCTCCCGGTGAAAGAAGCTGAGACCTCCCCTGACTTCCCCCGCCAGCCAAACGGGGACCCGGAGCCAGGACCGCATGCCCGAGGAGATGATGAGGCGCTGGCGCTCCGTGTCGGGGGCGACTTCCGCGGGGATGTCATGGATGATCTCGAAGTCGACCCGCCGGTCCAGCTCACTCGCGGTGAGCACGACCGCTTCGGTCGGCGCCGGATTGTCGCTCTCGCCCGCGAGGGCCGAGATGCGGATCGTCCGGGCGCGCATGTCCAGCTCGGTCAAGCAGGCCAGGTCATGCGGAAGGACCGGCTGCATCGCGTCGGAGAGCCGCTGGAAAACCTCGCGCACGTCGAGCGACTCGGCGAGCGTGGAAAGGAGTGTCTCGATCCTATCGAGCCGGTCCCGGCGGCGGCGCTCGATGTCCCACAGCCGCCAGTGCTCGACCGCAGAGCCCAACAAGGCGGCGATCGGTCGGAGAACCTCCTGATGCTCCTCCGTGAACGCGTGCGGACGATACGCGGCCAGCCAGACGCCCCCTCGAAGGGTGTCTGTGGAGCGAAAAGGCTCCCACATCGCCGACCGCACTCCTCCTTCAAGCGCCTTCGCATCGAAGAAGAAGCTCCGGTCGAACTCAATCAGCGCGTCTTCGATGCGAGGGTTTGGCCCCGGCCGCGGACGCATGCGCGGGGACCACGAGGTCAATGGGATCGGCTCGGCGCACACAGGACCCTGGCACGGAACGGTGCTCGCGTGGAGGACCGCCCGGGCGTCGTCGATCAAGCGAACGACGCCCATGTTGTCGAACGGGATGATTCGCCGAACGGAGGTCGCGACCCGGTCGAAGACGTCCTGCAACTCCAAGGTCTCCGAGGCGGTCTCGGCGATCTCGGAAAGGACGCCGGCCAAGAGCTGAGCATCAATGGATGGAGCGGCTACGTTCATGGATTTCCGTTTGGATGCACGTAATGGCCCCTGGATCGAATCATTTCTGGTGTACCCGTTGGTACGTTTTCTCCATCAAGCCTCGGCGCTCTACCTACACATCGAACGAGGCCCTCCGAAATCGACAAGCAGAACGAGGTTTTTCAGTACCGATCGTGGTGGCGGACCCACGCCATCGTAGAGGTCAAGCCGTCCTCGTCGCGGCCCTTCGGTGCTAAGTCGAGGTAATTGTATGCCCCGACCAAAATGTCGAGCCCGCGCGCGTAGGCTGAGTACGTATGGAAGATGTCGCCCGCCGCGTCCCGGTAGAAGACGCTGACGCCGGGCGCCTCCTCGCTGCCGAATTTCTGCATTTCGTAGTTGTAGTACAGCTTTCCCTTCGCCATTTCGTCCTTCGTGAACGAAACGTGGTAATCGAAGTTGAAGTCGTTCGCGCTCGAGGACACCCACTTGAAGCGCCAGCCCATCCGCTTCCGGAACGCTTCGATCTGGGACAGAGGCGCCCGCGAGACGGCCATCAGCATTACGTCGCGCTGCGCGAGGTGTACGACGCTCCCGTCGATATGATCAGACACGAACGAGCAGCTCGGGCACCCCTCAACCCACCCCGGACCGAACATGAAATGGTAGACGATCAGTTGACTGCGGCCGTCGAACAGGTCGGCAAGCGTCTTCTTCCCCTCTGGTCCGTCGAAGACGTATTCCTTCTCCACCCGCTCCCACGGCAGCTCGCGGCGCTGCCGGCTCAGCTCATCGCGGAGCCGGGTGAATTCCTTTTCCTTGTTCAAGTGTTGCTTGTGCGCAGCGACCCACTCGTCGTGGGTCACGACTTTCGGGCGTTCCATGGTGCTCTTGGTCATGATGAATTCCTCTTTTGATTTTGGTTGTGGGTGATCCCCTTTGCGGTTCCCTTGGAACGAACCTTCTTTGCGATGAAGAGCGTCAGCCCGCCCGCCGAGGTCACTCCGGCGAACGTCAACGCCATAGTTGCGATGCATGCGGGGCACATTGGGATCCTCCTCTCACTGCCCGTCCGCGCGACGTCTTTACGATCTCTTCGGACTGGCCTTTTCCGCTGCCCTTCGGACGCAGTCGAGCATATGCGCCCAGCCTGTTTGGACGCCGGCCCGGTGCTCGTCCGGGATCAGCCCCATCACACTGTGCTTGAACGTGATGAGAGTCCCACCGTCCACCGGAGCCAGGCGGTACTGAATATTCGAGACCGCGGCATTGGACATGAAGAGCGGCCCCGTGATCTCGAGCAGCGTGGGCCTCTTGATGGCCTGCACGTGTCCCCAAAGGTGCCCGTTATCATTTCCGAGGTCGCGGTACCAGCGTCCGCCGGGCCTGGCTTCGATCTTCATGGGCATTGGCTTGCCGTCCTCGAACTCATTGTGCGGTCCGATCTGCTCGAGCAGCGCGGAAAACGTCGCGTCGAGCGAGGCGTTGACTTGGATCTCTTGGGTGATGCTCATCGTCATGTCGTTGGCTGTCGATTCGTGCAGGACCATGGATTCTCCCTCCTGTGATTTCATGTTCGTTTCGTTTCGGCACGTTCCTTGATCCGGCGGAGCTGGTGGGCCCAGAAGCGCTCGAACGTGCCGGCCCACTCGTAGAGGGGCTTTATCGCCCCGGCATTCGTGCGATATAGCATCCGACGGCCGTCACGACGGGCCCGTACGAGATCGACCTCGCGCAGCACCCGGAGATGCTTCGAGACCGACGGCTGGGCCAATCGGAGCGCCTTCACGACCTCGCCGACCGGGCGCTCCTCGGTCGCCAGGAAGTCGAGGATGGCCCGCCGGTGCGGCTCCGCGACGGCGTTGAAGGCGTCGGAACTCGTGGCGGCGCGTGACATGGGTGAATCATATTCCAATATGGGAATATGTCAACAGGGAATTTTCAGCATGCGACACCGGGTTTATCCTTGGCGGAATGACGCCGGACCCAACAGCCAACGTCCTCGAGACGTCCCGGCTGATCCTTCGCCGCTTCTCTCTCGACGATGCCGCCTTTGTTTTCGGGCTGGTGAACGATCCGGCATGGCTGGAGCACATCGGCGACCGCAAGGTGAGGACCCTCGAGGACGCGCGCGCCTATCTGCGGAGAGGAGCGCTCGCGATGTACGAGACGATGGGCTTCGGCATGTACGTTGTGGCGCTCAAGGAGTCGGGGGAGCCCATCGGGACGTGCGGCCTCGTCAAGCGGGACGGGCTCGACGATGTTGATATCGGCTTCGCCTTCCTTCCGCAGTACCGCGGCCAGGGGTTCGCTTTCGAGTCGGCCGCGGCCGTGCTCGGGCACGCGAGAGCGCTGGGTCTGAAGCGGGTCGTCGCGATCGTTTCGCCCGCAAACCATCGCTCGATCCGAATCCTCGAGAAGATCGGCCTCACGTTCGAGCGCATGGTCAAGCTGCCGGGCGAGGACGAGGAGATCCCGTTGTACGCCTACCAGCGCGACGAGGAAGCACGAGGCCCGGCGCGAGGCGGTTCGCCCCACGCCGGGCCATAAGAGGACCTCGGTCGGAACTACCTATTGCATTCGATTACCAGCCCGCCTTGCCTCCCGACTCGACACGGTAGGTCGAGAAGTGCGAAAGCGGCGCCGTAACGGTCAGGTTGAGGAGGCTCACCGTGCAGCCCAGCACGGTCTCCCATTTCCCCGTCGTGGGGTTCAGGTAGCTGATGTAGGCCACCGAGAGGAGCGAGCGGTCCATGCGGCTCGCATTCGCGACCAGAAGAACCGGCAGCAGGAACTTGTTTGCCGACGCCGGCGAGATGCTCAGGTTGACGACCGGTCGCGTGAGGTCGGGCTGCGTCACCGTGATCGTCGCGGTTTGCGTGAGCGCGAGCGGGGGGACCACTATTTTGAAATCACCCGCGGAGACGGTGCCACCGAGGACGCCGATGACCGCGCTCTTCGTGTTCGTGGTTGTACTTGTAGTGGATCCCTCGAGGAGACCAAGCACTTGGGCCGGCTGTCCGTCCGTGGTGACCGCGCCCGATTCGGACTGGGTCAGCGCCAGCGGCTGCGTCGGCAGATTGGAGCAACCCGCCGCGGCAAGCAGAAGGG
>DASXTQ010000052.1:0-3451 GCA_036505295.1 Candidatus Eiseniibacteriota bacterium | reverse complement strand
ATCGAGACGCCGGAGGACGCGTCCCACTACGTGATGCGCGTCCGAGCCATGGGGCCGTATCTCGACGACCACATCGCAAACCTCCGATCGGGGAAAAGCCACAAGAAGGTCGCGGTTCGTGCCGGGGTCGAGAAGACCCTTGATCAGATCACGCGGCTCAAAGCGACCCCGGTCGAGAGCCTGGGCGTCTGGAAGCCTGCAGCGGTTCCGCATCCGGCTTGGAGCAAGGCCCACAGGGAGCAGTTCGCAACCGATCTCGGCAAGGCAATCAAGACCTCGCTCCTTCCAGCCCTGGAGCGCTATCGCGCGTTCCTCGATAAGGAAATCCTGCCCGTTTCCCGCCCTCCGGAGCGAGCGGGGCTTTCGGAGCTACCGCAAGGGCTCGACTGCTACAAGAAAATGATCCGCGTGCACACCTCGCTCCAGATGAGCCCCGAGGAAATCCATCGACTCGGCCTGGAGGAGGTCGGGAAATTCCGCCGCGACCTAGCCGCCCTGGGGCAGAAGGTGTTCGGAACCTCGGACGTCGCGGAGATCCAGAAGCGCCTTCGCACGGACCCGGAGATGCACTTCAAGACGTCCGCCGAGGTGGAGGCAAAAGCGCGCGAGGCGCTCGCGCGCGCCCAGGCGGCCGTGCCGCGGTGGTTCGGCATCCAGCCCCAGGCTCCGTGCGAAGTGAAGGTCATCGGGATGCACGAGGCGCCGTACACAACCATCGCGTATTACCGGGAGCCCTCGGCGGACGGGAAGAGACCCGGCGCCTACATGATCAACACCTACCAGCCCGAGACAAGGCCTCGCTACGAGGCCGAGGCGCTGGCTTTTCACGAATCGGTCCCTGGCCATCATCTCCAGATTGCGATCGCGCAGGAGCTGAAGGGACTACCCGAATTCCGGAAGCACCAGGGGGTCACCGCCTTCGTCGAGGGGTGGGCGCTGTACACGGAGCATCTCGCGGACGAGATGGGTCTTTACACGAGCGACGTCGACCGTCTCGGCATGCTCTCCTTTGACGCGTGGCGCGCGTGCCGCCTCGTCGTGGACACGGGAATCCATTCCATGCGGTGGTCCCGGCAGCGAGCGATCGACTACATGACCGAGAATAGCCTCTTGGCCTCGAACAACATCGTGAACGAAGTCGACCGTTACATCGCGTGGCCCGGCCAGGCGCTGGCGTACAAGATCGGTCAGCGGGAGATCCTGAATCTCCGCGACGAAGCGAAGCGGAAGCTCGGGGCTCGCTTCGACATCAAGGCGTTCCATGACGCCGTGCTCGAAAACGGCGCGGTCTCGCTGCCCGTGCTTCGGCAGGAAATCGAGGCCTACATCGCGCGGTCGGAACGGACGCAGCCGTAGCGGTCCTCGCTGGGTATTAGTAGAATCCGGCGATCGTGCTCACGATCGATAACCTGCCCAAAGGCTTCCTGATCCGCGCGCCCGGCCACGACGACGCCGAGGCGGTGGCGGATCTCATGCGCGCGTGCGATATCGCGAACTTCGGCGAGCCCGACACGAGCGTCGAGGACATCCGCGACGACTGGAACGCGCCACATTTTGAGCTCGCCCGCGACGCGTGGGTTCTGGAGGATTCCGGGGGCGCGCTGACGGGGTTCGCTTGGATCCAGGTACGCCGGGCGGAGGCGGAGCTCGACGCGGATCTCTACATTCGACCTGGGGAACGGGTGGACGCGCTGGGCCCTGTGCTCCTCACGCGGATCGAAGGCCGTGCCCGCGAGCGGGCGGGAGGGCACGACTGCATCCTCTGGGTTCCCTCCCCGAGCGTAGACGGCGCGAAGCGCGCGCTGCTCGATCGGTCGGGTTACACCGACGCGCGCACGTTTTTTCGAATGGGGATCGACCTCGCGGAGCCGGCGACGCAGCGGCCACGCTCGCCCAGTGCGGTCGAGATCCGCCGCGTGCGGATCGGAATCGACGATCGCGCGATCCACGCGACGATCGAGGGCGCGTTCTCGGGGCACTTCCGTCACGCGCCGCGTTCGTTCGAGGAGTGGTGGGCGGCCCGCACGGGCCACGCGCAGTTCGATCCGGATCTCTGGTTCCTGGCATGGGACGGCGACCGGGTCGCAGGCGCACTGGTCGGCTACGATTTCGTGGAAATCGGCTTCATCCGTGAGCTGGGCGTCCTGACGTCCTGGCGGGGCCGTGGCGTGGGAACCGCGCTCCTGCTCCACGCGTTCGAACGGTTCAAGGCGCGCGGGCAGCACCGCATCTCGCTGGGCGTAGACGCGCAGAACGAGAGCGCGGTCGGCCTCTACGAGCGTATCGGGATGCGCGTCGAGCAGCGTCACATCTTGATGCAGAAACAACTGCGCGCATGACCGTTCCAGGCCAGGATGTCCGTCTCATGAGCTACGACCGTGGCATGCGCGCGAGCCTGCTCGGCCTCGTGATCAATCTCTTCCTCGCCTTGGGGAAGCTCGCGGCCGGCGTCCTCGGCCATTCCCACGCGCTGATCGCCGACGCCACGGAATCGCTCGGGGACGTGTTCGGATCGGTGATCGTTTGGCGCGGGCTCAAGATCGCGGCGCGGCCGCCGGACCCCGAGCATCCCTACGGACACGGCAAGGCGGAACCCATCGCCGCGGCGCTCGTCGCGGTGCTGCTGGTGGGCGCGGGTGTCGGGATCGCGATTCAGTCGGTGCACGAGATCGCTTCCCCACATGAAGGACCCGCCGCGTTCACCCTCGTTGTGCTTCTGGGCGTGATCGCCGTCAAGGAGGGTCTCTTCCAGCGCGTGAACCGAGTCGGAAAGCATATCGGGAGCGCCGCGGTTCACACCGATGCCTGGCATCACCGGACCGACGCAATCACTTCGGCCCTGGCCGCGGTAGGGATCGCGATCGCGCTGATCGGTGGAAAGGGCTACGAGGTCGCCGACGATTGGGCGGCGCTCTTCGCGAGCGGCGTGATTCTCTTTAGCGGTCTGAGGCTCCTGCGTCCTTCCGTCGAGGAGCTGATGGACCGGAGTCCCGAGCCGGAGCTTGTCCAGAAGGCGACGCATGTGGCGGAGGATCGTCCCGGGGTCCATCGCGTCGAGAAGCTTCTCATGCGAAAGATGGGTCTCTACTACGTCGCCGACATGCATCTCGAGGTTTCCCCGACCATGACCGTCTTCGAGGGACACGCGATCGCCCACGGCGTGAAGGAGGCGGTTCGGGCGGCGCTGCCGCAGATCGTGGAGCTGACCATCCACATCGAGCCGGCCCGACCCGGAACGATGACGGCGCGGGGCGAGCACGCCCCGCCTTGACCCGGGCGGCTCAGGCGGTTAGCATCGGGTGTCCCTATTCAGCAAACGACGTAGGGGAGAGGTGGCCGAGTGGCTGAAGGCAGCCGCCTGCTAAGCGGTTGACGGGGTAATTCCCGTCCGGAGGTTCGAATCCTCTCCTCTCCGCCATCTCGGATTGTGGCGCGCGCCCATAGCTCAACT
>DASXTQ010000051.1:0-7111 GCA_036505295.1 Candidatus Eiseniibacteriota bacterium | reverse complement strand
TGAGCCGTGCGTCTCGCGCCTTCCCACCGGCCGTGCTTCTGCTCACGGGACTGCTGGCCTCCCACCTCGGTTGCTCCGGCGGCGGTTCCGACGCGACTCGCGCGGGCGGGAAGGTCCCCTCCGGCATGAGCGCGGTCGAGGCCGACACCCTGCTCAAGTACTACGCCAAGGACCGCGCCGAGACCGACGAGTGGCTGAAGAGCTCGCCGACCTCCTACCTCGCCACAATCCAGCGTCGCGACTTCGGGGACCACGCCTCGCTCACCGTGGGCGGCGCCGCCGGCAACGACGTGCGCATCGAGGATCCCGGCGTCAAGCCCCGGCATTTACGTGTCACCGTCGTGGGGGATTCGTTCCGCGTCGAGACCCTCGATTCCGGGGCGCGCTTCAAGGTGAAGGATGTCGAGATGACCTCGGCGACGCTGCCGCCGGGCGGCATCAAGGTGGGGCGCTTCTCACTCCGCCTCTCGCACCAGCGCTTCCCGGCCATCATCGTGTTCGATCCGCAGAGCCCGCGGTACAAGCTGTACAAGGGGATGCAGTGGTTCCCGCCCGACCTTTCGTACCACATCGTCGCGGCGCTCACGCCCAACCCGAAGCCCGACACGACCATCATCCTCTCCACGCGCGGCAGCCGGAGGCGCGCCGTCCGAGTGGGCTGGTTCGACTTCAAGGTGAAGGGCACTCGCTGCCGCCTCGAGGCCACGCGACTGCTCGAGCCTGGTGTGGGCGAGAACGAGTTCGGGCTGTTCTTCACGGACGCCACGACCGGCAAGGAGACCTATAGCGTGGGGCGCTACCTCGATGCCAAGCCCCAACCCGACGGCCGCTACGTGCTCGACTTCAACATGTGCTACGACCCGGCGTGCGCCTATTCGGATCACTACAACTGCCCCATCCCGCCGAAGGAGAACCGGCTCTCGGTCGCGATCCGCGCGGGTCAGATGGACGCGCACTACATGCACTGACAATTTCGTCTTGACGACTGAACTAGGAAAGGCGCCACCACCCGATCGATTTGTAACATGCTTCGTCGACGATGGCTTGATAAGGTTGTCCTCCCCCCAGGCACGTGTAGGAGGCGATTCTCGGTAAAGCGATGACCACGACCACTCCAGTGGGCCCAGCCCCCCCAACTACGCGGCCTCCGGACCCGAACGTATTTCCGGTACTCACGCCGGAGCAGTTGCGCCGGGCCGCCGGTTATGGCCGCAAGCGGTCCATCGATCAGGGCGAGGTGCTCCTCGACGTCGGGGATCAGGCCCCCCGAGTCTTCATCGTCACCCAGGGCCGCCTGGAGATCGTTCGGCCTGCAGGCACGCGTCAAGATTTTGTCACGGAACTTGGTCCCGGCCAGTTCTCGGGTGAGGTCAGCACGCTGGCGGGCCAACCCGCGTTGGTTCGTATCCGTGCCGTCGCCCCGAGCGAAGTGATCGAGATCGATCGCGAGCGTCTCCTGTCGGTCGTTCAGACGGACTCCGAGCTTAGCGACATCCTGATGCGCTCGTTCGTCCTCCGCAGGGTGGAGCTGATCGCCCGCGGACTCGGTGACGCCGTTCTCGTAGGATCCAACCATTGCGCCGGTACTCTGCGGATCCGGGAGTTCCTGACACGAAACAATCATCCCTACTCGGAAATCGACCTCGATCGCGAAGCCGACGTTCAGGATCTGCTGGACCGCTTCCAGGTTTCCGTTGAGGACATTCCGGTTCTTATCTGTCGGGGGCAGGTGGTCCTACGCAACCCGACCAATCAGCAAATCGCGGATTGTCTCGGTTTCAACAAGGCGATCGATGTTACGAAAGCGCGCGATCTCGTGATCGTGGGCGCAGGGCCATCCGGCCTCGCCGCGGCCGTCTACGGAGCATCGGAGGGTCTCGACGTCCTCGTGGTGGAGGCGAGCGCCCCCGGGGGCCAAGCAGGCTCCAGCTCGAAAATCGAAAACTATCTGGGCTTTCCAACCGGCATCTCAGGGAACGATCTTGCTGCGCGCGCATACGCCCAGGCGCAGAAATTCGGGGCGCAACTCATGGTCGCGAGGGCCGCCACGCGGCTGATCTGCGCGCGAAAGCCGTATGCCCTGGGGCTCGATGGGACGGAGCAGGTGCCGGCGCGCGCGATCATCATCGCGACGGGAGCGGAGTACCGGAAGCCCGCGATCGACAATTTGGCCCGCTTCGAGGGCGCGGGGGTCTACTACAGCGCGACTCCCATGGAGTCACAGCTCTGCCGCGGCGAAGAGGTGATCGTTGTAGGAGGCGGCAACTCCGCGGGCCAAGCAGCAGTGTTCCTGGCGCAGGCCACCAAGCGCGTTCACATGCTCGTGCGATCGGATGATTTGGCTCGGAGCATGTCTCGATACCTAATCCGGCGCATCGAGGGGCATCCTTCCATCGCTCTGCGCCTTCGCACGGAGACCGTGGGCCTCCAGGGCAACGGCCACCTCGAGAAGGTGACGTCGCGCGACACACGAACGGGGGAGATCCAGGCCCACGACATCCGCCACCTTTTCATCATGGCGGGGGCCGTGCCCAATACCACTTGGCTTAAGGGATGCGTCGCGCTCGACGGAAAGGGCTTCATCAAGACGGGCGCTGATCTGACCCAGGAAGATCTGGCGTCCGCTCACTGGCCCCTTACGCGGATGCCCTACTTGCTCGAGACGAGCCTGCACGGCGTGTTCGCGGTGGGCGACGTCCGGAGCGGAAACCTGAAGCGCGTTGCGTCCGCGGTAGGAGAAGGGTCGATCGCCGTGGCTTTGGTTCATCGAGCGCTTCTCGAGTGAGGGGAGCATGATCAGGGTAGCGATCATCATGGGAAGCACGCGTCCCGGCCGGAAGGCCGAGGCTGTGGCACGATGGGTCTACGGGATCGCGAAGAACCGCGGAGAGGCAGAATCTGAGCTCGTCGACATCCTCGACTTCAATCTTCCCCTCCTCGACGAGCCGATTCCCCCCTCGCTGGATCGGTACTCACAGCCGCACACCAAGGTCTGGGCGGCGAAGATCGATTCCTTCGACGCCTTCGTCTTCGTCACCCCCGAGTACAACCACGGCATATCCGGAGCGCTCAAGAACGCGATCGATTTCCTCTACCGAGAATGGAACAACAAGGCCGCCGGCTTCGTGGGCTACGGCGGCGCCGGCGGCGTGCGAGCCGTGGAGCAGCTTCGACTGGTCATGGGGGAGCTGCAGGTCGCGGACGTTCGCGCGCAGGTCAGGCTCTCGATGACGACCGACTTCGAAAACTACACCACGTTCAAGCCCGGTCCCCAGCACGAAGCGGCCGTCAACACCATGCTCGACCAGGTGATCTCGTGGGGCGGTGCGTTGAAGGGCCTGCGCGAAGCGGCGGTGGCGAAGTAGGACGGAGTCCCGTCACTTCTTACCGTTACCCGAAGGCGGCACGAACACGACCCCATACTTGGGTGCGGCCTCGTTCATCTTCCGGATGAGCTCCTCCGTGACCGGAGGAGGCGCGGCTTTGCGGTCCGTCACTGGCGGGAAGACCTCCCGGAAAAACCCCTCCATGCCCGCGGGCACGAATGTGACGAGTTGCACGGCGGTGGTCCCGCCGACGTTCTTGAATCGGTGCACGGTTCCGCGAGGGATGTACACGAAATCGCCGGCCTTGGCGTGGCAGAGGGAATCGCCTAGTAGGATTTCCAGACTGCCGCGTACTACGTAAAAGGATTCATCCTCTCGGCTGTGCACGTGGGCCGGAGGGCCCCCTCCTGGCGGCACGATTGCCTCGAACTGGAAGAAGGCCTTGTTCGTCTCCTCGCCCGTCGCGAGGAGATTGTAGAGATCCCCGGGTCCCCACACAGCGGGGGCGCTCCCATTCGGGCGGAAGATCGGCTTGGACGCATGCGCGGCAATGGCGGATTCGTATCCGGCGGTTACCGGCGCCTCGGGTGCGGAACCGGATCTCTGGGCCGGCTCCTTCTTCGAGCAACCGATGACTCCGAGGGCGAAAATCGGCGCAAAGAGCATGGTCTTGAAGAATCGAGGCCGAATCGTCATCGGTTCCTCCCGGTTTCTGATGGATCTTGCAGGTCCTTGCCGTCGACCGAGGGGAATCTAGCACGAGGCACTCGTTTCAGCGACCCCGCATCGTATTCCGAACCGCCCCGTTCGTGAGCGAGATCCGGATGGCATCGGAAATGGGGACGGCGTAAAGCAGGGCCAGGGCATCGTCACGGTCCCGGCGGAATTCGGCCAGTTGGGATGCGTCGATCGACGGAGCGCTCGGAAGCTCGACCGTGAGCGGATCACGATGCCGTCCGTTCAGGAGGAATTCATAATGCAGGTGTGGGCCGGTGGCGAGACCGGAGGCGCCGACTCTGCCGATGATCTGGCCCTGGTCCACGTGCGCGCCGGGCTGAACGTCGCCCGGAATGGAGCTTAGGTGCGCATAGCGCGTTCGAATCTCTCCGGGATGGCGAAGCTCGACAAGCCGGCCATATGCGCCCATCCATCCAGCTCGCGTGACGACCCCGGATGCTGTGGCCTCGACCGGCGCTCCGGCGGGGGCGCCGTAGTCGATCCCCTCGTGCGCCCGCCACTGCCTGAGCAGGGGATGAAACCGGCGAGTTGTGAAGTGGCTGGTGATGCGATAGGGCACCGGATAACGTAAGAACGCCCCCCGCAGGGAACGACCTTCCTCGTCGAAATAGGCGAAGCGTCCGTTGGGCCGTGGCTGCGGAATGGCCCGCAGCACGCGGTTACCGTTGCGAAGCTCGATCGCGAGAAAGTGGCGGCTTCGAATGGAGCCGTCGGGCCGCACCTTTCGTTCCAGAGCCACCCGAAGGCCATCACCACGCCTCAGGTCCCGCGTGAAGTCCACCTTCCAGGCGAATATGTCCGCGAGGTCATAGACCAGCTCTTCGAAGTCTTTCTTCCCGAACCGTTCCAGGTCTCCGCCCAGGCGGGCCGACCACAGGCTCGACTCGATGGCGCCCGATATCCGCACCGTATCCATCACGAAAGGGACCGACTCGATGCGCGTCGTCCAGAGAGAATCGGAGCGCACGAAATGGAGCAGGGAATCGGGGTTCAGCTCGAGGCGGATCCGGTCCGGAACGCCGTCTGCTCCTTCCGAGAAGAGCAGGGTAGTTCCTGGGCGGAGCGCACGAGGGCTCCGGTAGGCTCCAAGGAGGCGGGTGATTTCTCGGATTTGATCGGAGTCGAATCCCCTCGAATCAAGAGCCTGGGAGAGGGCCGTTCCTGGGGCCAGGGTGTCTGTGCGCAGGGGCGGCGCCCACGTCACGTGCTCGTGCTCGAAGTCGGGTTCTTCTGTCGGCACGAATCGAGGGGCGGGCGGGAACGTCACCGACAGAGATAGCGCGAAGATGGCCAGAGTGAGGGCCGCGACGAGTGAGGATCCCCACCTCGATGGCTTCCCACGCCCCGACGGTTTCCGGCGACCCGATGGCTTCCGGCGACCCGATGGCTTCCGGCGACTGCCGCTCTTTCGCTTCGCTCCGATGCGAGTCCCTCCCCGGCTCCCGGGCATGCCCGGGTCCGCTCCGGTCCAGAGACTCTCTTTCGGCCAAATTCATCGCGATCCTGTGCGAATTCTGTGTTCCCATGTGACTTGCCCCGTCGCGACCAGGGTGCAGATCCCCCGTCGGTGAGCCGATATCTTCAGCGTGAACCGCTCGATCGCAACGTGCCTCCTCGGGGGTGCCCTGGTCGTGCTCGCCGGGTGCGCACGAGAGCCCGCCGACGCCGCGAGCAGCCCGGGGGCGAACCGGACTACACGTGCGGAGCAGCCATCGATCACCGACACCTTGCGTCAGCCCGCGACGCAGAAGAAGCCAGTCATGCGTATCCTCATCATGTCTGGCGGGAGAACCGCGCCCGGCCCCGCGCCCGAGCCTGACGTTCCGCTGTTGATGTCCGGCGTGCCTACCGCGGCATACGCGTCGCTCGCGGCGGCGCGAGATAGCATCGGTGCGATCGTGTCGAGATCCTACAGTCACGCCGATACCGCAATCCACGTCAGCCGGGAGGCGGCCACGTTCGAATACATCTATGCCAAAGCCGAGACACGCGCCTTGGCGTTCCATGTCGTCGTGACGGACACGGCCTGCCCGTTCATGGATATTCAGAAAGGGCTCATCGCAGCGGGATGGGTGGAGCACTACGGCTATACGGCAGACGGCGCGGACGGATCGAATGCGGGGTTCCTTTGCCTCAACTTCTTCTGCCTCGTCGAAGGCACCTGGCAAGGAGAGGACGGCAGCGATAGCACGTTTGTTCCAGAGCCGGGTTGTCAGGTCGTCGTGACCTGCGTTCCGCGACGAGAGGACGATTTCCCGCCTCGATAACGTGTACCCAGAGGCGTCGCCGCGCTCCAGAACCTTCTATCGGGCCGAGACCGCGCCGGCCCGGTGCTGCACGAGGTGGATCTTCTCCGCATACACGAAGGCATCCGAGTGCTGCGGGTTATGGCACTCGAGGCAGGTCGATTCCGGCGGGGTGCGCTCCATGCGCGCCTGCAGCGGCTCCGCCGCGTGCGCGCCTCCGGGTCCATGGCAGACTTCGCACTGCACGTTGGCCAGAGGCTCTTCGGGATCCCCCAGCTTGTACCCGTTCCGGGTGCGGAAGCCCACTACGTGACAGACCACGCATCTCGGCTGGTAGTGGCGATGGGCGTCCAGGAGGGTCTTGTAGGCGGTGGCGTGGCGCGTGGTCTTCCACTGGTCGAACTCCATGGCGTGGCATCCGGCGCACTGGGCGGCGCCGACGTACTCGCCGGTCATCCGCGCGGCGGAATTCGCGAAGAGCGGCCTGACGCTGGCCTGGGCCGAGTCGCGCGTCCCCACCCGGTCGTAGAAGCGGCTCAGCATGGCGCGAATCCTGGGCTGGTCGGGGACATCCTCGTAGAGCCAGTAGTGGGCCGTCGCCGCGGAGGCTACGCGGTTCGAGGCGTCCAGCAGTAGGTTCACCGACTCGAGACCGTAGTTGCGGCTGTCCTCGTACAACACCAGCGTCTTGCCCAGGAATCCCTGATCGCTGGTCGTCTCCGGAGTCCCCGGAGCCCGGACCAGCGAAGACGTTCCGCTCGCGCTGGAAAGGATCACGTCGATGCCGGGGACCGCGCGCAC
>DASXTQ010000050.1:0-32593 GCA_036505295.1 Candidatus Eiseniibacteriota bacterium | reverse complement strand
ACCTATCGCGAGTCGCCGAAGCCGCAAAACTCGACCCGGTTCCCGTCGGGATCGCTGAAGTAGATCGAGAGCGCGTTCCAAAAGGCGAATTCGACCGGACCTTCCACCTCGAGCCCCTGAGCCTCGAGCGCGGCTTTCAACTCGGGAATCCGTGAACGCTCGGTTCCGAACGCGAAATGATGGGGCCCGTGGATGTGCGCCGCGCCGAACGACAACGGTCCGGCCGTGATACCAATCCGCTGGGCCGTTCCGGGCGCGCCCGCCCAAAACCAGGCGAACTTCTTGTTGCTCACGTCGTCCACCAAGAGACCGACCACGTCGCGGTAGAACGCGACCGCTGCCTCGACGTCCTTGACGACGAGGATGATCTCCGAGATTCCACGGAGCGGAACGCCCCGCAGCGCGCCCCGGGTCACAGCCCGTACTCTTTCTGCTTCCGATAAAGCGTCCGGAGACCGATTCCGAGGATCTTGGCGGCCTTCTGCTTGTCGTGGCCCACCGCGCGGAGCGTCGCCTCGATCGCCCGGCGCTCGATCTCCTGCATCGACATACCCACCGTGACGTTCAGATCCTCGCCCGAGGCGGGGCGCTGCTGCCGCAATTGGATCGGCAGGTCCGAGATTTCGAGGGCGTGCTTCCCCTGCGTATAGACCACCATCTCCTCGACCGTGTTCCGCAGCTCTCGGATGTTGCCCGGCCAGTCGTACTGCATGAACCGATCGGCGACCCCGCGCGTGATCCCGGTCACCTTGCGGCCGTGCTCCCGGTTGAACTCCTTGATAAACGTCTCCACCAGGAGGGGGATATCCTCCTTTCGCTCGCGGAGAGGCGGGACGTCGACCTGGATGACACGGATCCGGTAATACAAGTCCTCGCGGAATTCATCTCGCGCCACAAGAAGGTCCAGCCTCCGGTTGGTCGCTGCGATCACCCGGACGTCGACCTTCACCGTCTCATTCCCTCCGACGCGCTCGAATTGCCGGTCTTGCAGGACGCGCAGCAGCTTCGTCTGTACGGGCGGCGGGATCTCCGAGATCTCATCGACAAATAGCGTGCCCTGGTCGGCCAGCTCGAAGCGCCCCTTCCGCTGCTGATCGGCGCCGGTGAACGCACCCTTCTCGTGCCCGAAAAGCTCGCTCTCGATGATGTTCGCCGAGAGCTCGGCGCAATGGAGCTTCACGAAGCGTTCGTTCTTACGCGGCGAGAGCTGGTGGATCGCCTGCGCGATCAGCTCCTTCCCGGTTCCCGTTTCACCGTAGATCAGGACGGTCGCGCGGGTCGGCGCGATCTGGATGATCTTGGAGCATAGCTCCTGCATCACGCGCGAGTTCCCGGTGAGGTTGGGAACCTTGAGCCGTTGGTCCAGCCGCTCCGTCAAATCCGAGACCCGGCTCACGAGCTGCTGGTGGGAGAGGGCCCTCTGGATCACCGCGAGGAGTTTCTGGAAATTGAGCGGCCGAAGCTGAAAATCGTACGCGCCTTGCCGCATCGCCTCGGTCGCGAGCTCGACCGTGCCTGCGTCCGCGATGAGGATCACGCAGACCTCGGAATTCCGGCTCTTCGCGATGTCGAGGAGGCGCATCCCGTCGACCCGGTGGGCCTTGAGCTCGGTGATCACGATCTCCGGACCCGAGCCGTCTGAAACGCCGGCGGCTTCCGGCGCGGGGCGATCCAGGAGATTGAAAGCCTGCTCGCCGTCTTTGGCCCATTGCACGTCGAAACCGTTCTCGGTCAGAAACGACACGAGCCTCTTGGTCTCGGACGAGTCCTTGTCGACGATCAGCGCGCGGGGACGATGCAGCAAGGAGGGTCTCCCATTCCGGGGAAAGTCGCGAAACGATAGGAGCTTACGACGAGGTTGGGGATCGAGTCAAGACGGGTGGAGGGGAGGGAAAACGCAGATGCCCCTCCCTTGGGGCAGGGCTAGGTCAGGGCGTCGGCGACGTTGATCCCGTATTCCTCCGGGTTCAAGGCCGAGACGATGCCGACCGTGTACGTGTCGCTGCCTTCTTCGCGATGGCTCAGGTCCACGATCGAGCCGTCGACCCGCTTGCGGTCGCGGTCCGCGACGATCTTCACCTTGGGGCGGAAGATGTCGTGCGCGTTGTGCTCGGTGACGATCCCGATTTCGTTCGTGTCGAGAAGGACGACGGTGCCTGCCGGATACATCCCGACCGTGTTCACGAAAGCCTTGATCAGGAGCCCGTCGAACTTCTCGCGGTTCGCGACCAGCATGTGATGGAGCGCCTCGTAGGGCGTGAACGGGGACTTCCGGTAGGACCGGTGCGCGGTCATCGCGTCGAAACAATCGGCGATCGCCACGATCCTACTGAAGAGCGACATCCGGAGATGGTCTCCGAGCTTGGGATAGCCGCTTCCATCGATATTCAGGTGATGCTCGAACGCGACGATCATGGCGCGCAGCGCGAGCTCGTTCAGTCCTCGGAGCTTTGAGATCATTTTCACCCCCTGCACGGGGTGATCGGTCATGAGCTTCCACTCCTCGGCGGTCAGCTTCCCGGGTTTGTTGAGCACCCACCCCGGGATCGTTGCCTTGCCGAGGTCGTGAAGGATCGCGGCGACCCCAAGCTCGCCGAGCATTTTCTTCGACAGCCCGAGCCGCTGCCCCAGGGAGATCGAGAGAATGGACACGTTGACGCAGTGTTGGAACGTGTACTCGTCGTGGTTTTTGATCGCCGTGAGCCCGACCAGCGAGAACTCCTCGTTCAGGATCAGGTCGACGATCGACTGGACGGCGCGCTTCGTCTTGCGCAAATCGACCGGCCGGCGGTCGCGCGCGCTGAGCATCAACATTTTCGTGGCTTCGATCGCACGGTAAAAGGTGCGCTTGGCTGCCTTGCGCGAGTCGCGAGCCTCCTCGATGTTGATCGTTCCGCTCTGGGGAACGACGGTTCGCAGCGGCACCAAGTGCTCGACCGACAATTTGGCCAGCGCCGCGCTGAAGTCCTCGTAGGGATCCGCGGACTTGCAGTCCACGTCCAGGAACAACCGCACGAATTTCTTCACCTCCGGAGGCGATACCTTGCCCGTGAACGCGAAGCCCGAAAGCCCGCGCGCTCGGAACTCGTCGATCAGGTACTGATAGCTCGCGTAGCTCGATCCATCGAGCTTGAGGCGGCTGTGGTTGATGTAGAGAAAATCTCCGACGGCCTGGAGCTTGAATTCCCCTTCGGCGGTGAAGAGCTGCTCCACGGTCTCGATGAAACTGACCAGCGGGCCGTGGAAGGCGACGTTTCCGACGTCATGGATCTTGGCGGTCTTGAGCAGCACGCAGAGCTGCATGGCGAGGCTGCGGCCCTGGACGACGATGCGCTGGACGGTGCTATCGTGCAATCCTCCTCCCGGCGGAGTCGCGGTGCGTGTCGTGGGTCCCGTCATTGGTTCCCTTCCTCCGACCCCATTCCTGATGCCGTGGGCTCCTCTTCCATCGAATCCTGCTTCTTGCTGGCGGCACTCCGAACCGTTTCGAGCGCGGACTCCACCGCCTTGCGGACCGGCTCGCGCTTGCTCGTGAGCTCGTGATTGAGAACCTCGATCGCTTTCGGGGATCCGAGCCACGCCAGCGCCAAGGCCGCGTTCATGCGCTCCTCCTCGTTCGTGCCTCGGAAGAGACCCCCTCGCGTCAGCATCTCGTGCAGCCGGGGCACGAAGGGGTCCGATCCGGACTTGCCCACCGCCTCGAAGAAGACCCGGCGCTCGTTCTGGTCCCGACGCACGAACTCGGGAGCCTGGATCGCGCCCCAAATGCTCTGTGCCGCGCGGTCGTCGCGCTTCTGCGCGAGCGTCAACGCGGCCTGAATCCGGACGCTCGCGTCGAGATCTCGGAACGCCGAAACGAGAAACGCACGGCTCGTCGGGCTCTCGATGTTCCCCAGCGCCCGGACCGCCTCCTTACGCACCCGCACGTCCTCGTGGTGGAGCGCCCGGTCCAGAGCCCGTTCGACCCCCTGATGCGCGATCCGGCCGAGCACGTAGACCACGTTCCGAATGACGTACCACCGCGAATCTCCGAGGCGGGATATGAGTACATCCACGTCGTCCTTGCAGGAAATCGCAAGCGCCTCACAGAGGGCACGGCGGTGCTTCATGTGGTTGACCTGGCCCAAGAGGTCGCAGACGGCGCCCGCCGAGGTGGGCCCGATCTGCACGAGGAAGTTGGTGAGGAGCCCGGGGTCGAGGTCCGGATGGGCGTTCAGGATCGGGGCGAACTGCCCGAGAAAGCTCGGGCGCCCTATTTCGCGGATGACCTGCTCGGCCAGCCCGCGGAGCTCGCTATGGGTCTCCGACTTCTTGGCCGCAATGGTCCGAAGCCTGGACAGGAGGTGATTCGCCCGGGCGAGGTCCCCCTCCTCCAATGCCAGCTCGATGAATTTCTGGAACGCGGAAGCCGACTCGAGGAAGCTGGTCGGCTCCTCCTCCGAGGTCAGGATCGCGGCAACGATCTCGAGCACCTCGTTGAGAAGGGGGCGCTCTTCCTCGACCCGGATCGCGTCGGTCAGCTGCTGGGTTTCGGTTTCGCTCAACGCGAACTGCACGCCCACCGTTTCGTCCCATGAGGGCGTGATCGGCGCCTTCGGGCTCCAGTCATCCGACCTCTCCAAGATCGATTCGCCGGGCACCGCGACCGGCGCGTCCTCCTCGGGGATCTCCGCGCGCGAGGGCCACGGGATACCGCCTCCCTCGATTGCTCCTGCTTCCGGCTCATACTCCTGACTGCTGCTTCCGTCCATGAGGTCTTCGATCGAGATGTGGACGTACTCGATGTGGCGGAAGTCCCGCTCCCAGAGGAGGGTGACCACGTCGTCCTGGCCCTGGCTCGTGTCGGTAGCCTTCTTGAGCACTTCGAGGACGCCGCGCAGCTCCTGCGGCTCGAGCCCCTCCCGGAAGGTGATTTGCCTTACACCGTCTGTGAAAAATCGGAACGCAAGCGACTCTTCTCGCGCTGCGTTGTGGTAGACGGAGTAGTCCTCGAAGAGGAGGTCGAACTGCTGGACGTTGAGCACGATGTCCCCGATCTCCTTGAGGCAGGACCAGGTCCGCGCCTCGAGATCGCTCTGAAATTTGTGAAGGGTGGGATTGTTGGGCAGGTACATTCGGTAAGCCTTGAGCGTGCGCACGAGGGCCTGGAGCCAATCGGCCACTCGCTTAACGTCAAGCGCCAGCACCTGATCCCCGATGCGCTCGGCCTTCTGCTCGGGGGAGTCGCTCTTCTTGACCGGGGCGGGATTCGCCATACGGACCAGAATTCGGCCTGAAACAGACAGAACTTGAACCGTTTGTGCTAGCGGCGGATCTGGATTTTTCGGGTTGAATCGCTTGCGGAGCTTTCAGTTCCGATCTTCAGAACGTGGGCCTCGCGCACCTGATTCAAGATACGCCGATCATGGGTCAGGAGAATCACCTGTAAGTCCTTGGCCAGGTCCTCCAGGTGTCCTACCAGGGAGCCCCGGCGTTCCTCGTCGAAATGGGCCGTGGGATCGTCAAGGAGGAGGGGGAGCGGCTCCCGGGCAGCCAGCTCCTGGGCGAGGGCGGCCCTCAGGGCGAAGTAGAAAGCGTCTCGGGCCCCATGGCTCAGGGCCTCGACCGGAATCTCCCGCGCGCCGTCCTGTCTCACGGTCGGGTTGAGCTCCGTGTCAAGCGTCACCTGGGTGTAGCGGCCCCGGGTCAGGTGCCCGAGCGTTCGTCCGGAGAGGTGGGCGAGCCGCGCCACGTGCTCTTTCTGGTAATCGAGCACGGAATCACGCAGGACTTCGAGGGCGACGAGGAGCGCGCCGCATTGACGCTCCTCGCGTCGAAGCGCTTCCTCCTCGGTTGCGATCGCCTCCTCGAGCGCCTCGAGATTCTCCGCGTCCGAATCGACCCCGCCCGGACGGCGCATCAGCCGCTCCAGGCTCTCCTGCTCCGCTTCGATCTTGGTTCGGAGCCCGTTGATCTCACGCCTCAAGCGATCCGAGGCCTCCGCAGCGCGCACGGGATCCTCTCGGAAAGGCGCCAGGAACGGCGTCTGGCCGACAAGAAACTTCTCCTTCGCCCGAAGCGCGTTGACGGCGTCGTCGATCTCATGGGATTCGGCCTCGAGGCGCTCGGGAACCGGCAGGGATTGGACGACCGCCACGTGCTCGCGCCGCTCGTTCTCCAGGTCGCGGAGCTGCTTCAGGTCGGCAAGAACGATCTCGAGCGTCCGCCCGGCGAGATAAGGATTTGCGCGAATCGCGACGGTGTCGATCTCCTGCTTGAGGGTACGGAGGCTCTCCTCCGCCACGCGAAACCTCGCGTCGGCGAGGGCCCGGCCCCGCTCGGCGCTCAAGCCGAAAAGGCGGATCGCGAGCATCCCCGCGGCGGCCCCGAGGACGCCGCCAACGCCCGCCGCGACCGCCGACTTCAGGGCTGCGTAACCGAGGAATCCAAATGCAGCTCCCAGCGCGAGCGTGAACAGTAGGCCGATCGCGAAAGAGGGCTGGTGCATTTCCTCGAGGCGCTTTCGCTCCGTTTCTCCCGTCTTCTGGTGGCGGCTGGCCTGAACGCGGAGAATCTGCAGCCGCATGATGTCCGACTCGACCTCCTCGGGTGCGTTCGCGAGATAGGCCAGCTGGTCCGCGATCTTGCGATCGATGTCCTGAATTCGCCCTCGTGCCCGGCGGGCTCGCGTCAGCTCCTCCCCGATCGCGGGAGCGCGTTTCAGGTGTTTGCGCTGCTCCTCGCGGAGGCGAACGAGGGTCTCGAGATCCGCGGTCAGGCGCTCCTTGGCGGCCATGTCCGCCTTGAGCTCGCCCATCCGTCCTTCCGCGGCGGAGCGTTCGGCGGAATTGGATTTGAGCTCCCGGAGCACGTATTCCGATCGGGCGAAACGCCCGCGCAGGAGCTCCAGGGTCCCCTTCCGCTTCTCGATGGACCGGTCGGCGCGCTTCCGGGCGCGCGCGTCGAACGGGTGCTCCCGCGTGAGCGAGTCCAGGCGATCGAGCAACGCCTCCTGAATCTGCTGGTAATCAGCCTCGACGGCTCCCGAGATCAGGTGCCGCAGCTCCGGCGAGATCCTGGTCTCCAGCGCGTTTTCGCGGACGTAGCAGGATTCGCGGAACAGCCGGGCTTCGGTGAAGCCGAACCACGATCGGAGGAGCCCCTCGTACTGCTCCAGCTCGGGCCCGCGGCCGCGCGGGTTGGGGGCGCCTCGGAAGAGGGTGGCCTCGGCTTCCTCTCCGCTTTTCCCCAATCGCTCCACGTGGACTTCATGACTATGAAAATCGCGACAGACGCGGCAACGGTACCCGCCCGCTTCGAAGATGAGCGTCACGCGGTGGCGCGCTCCCTCCCAGGGGCGGGCGCGCGCTTCCTCCTCGTGGGAGGAGAAGCCGAAGAGCGCCGCCACGATCGCCGCGGCAAACGACGACTTGCCGGACTCGTTGGGTCCGATGATGAGGTTGAGCCGTCGCGGCTCGAGGACCGCCTCATACCCTGCGATGGGGCCGAAGCCCTCGATATGGATGCGCTCAAACCGCATGGCGTGGGTTCTGGAACTCGGCGAGCCCGATCCGGAGCGCGAGCGTCGCGGTCTCCTTCTCCTCCTGCGTTTTCGCCCGCGAGAGTCGTTCCAGCGTGCGCCTCACGAACGCGCCGCGGATCGTGGCTTCGTCGCGGAACTGACCCAGGAGGGCCGAGTCCATGAGGTAGGTACGGTCGTCGATCTCCAGGTGGAAGAACCGGTCTCGGATCCGGGCGGCGATGCGCTCGGGCTCGAACACGAAATCGGCCGCGCCCTCAAGACGCACGCGAACGATTTCGCGTTCCCCGGCGAAAGAAGCGATCCTGTCCACCAGCCGGCTCTCGTCATGGACCTCCGCGTTCAGGAAATCGAGGGCGACCTGGGAGAGGGTGCGCGTGTTCCAAGGCTTGCGCTCGATGGACACTTCGCCGCGGGCGAGCGTCACGACGACGAGGTAGCGCGCGCCGTCCTCGCCGAACTTCTTGCCCTCGAGCGTTCCCGGGTAGACCGCTACCGAGCCTCCCTCGCGCACCTCGACGAAGTTGTGATAGTGCCCGAGGGCCAGGTAATGGAGCCCGGAGGCGGCGATTTCCGCCCGGTCCATCGGGAGATCCGAGGGCCGGATCTTCCAGGTCGGGCTATCTTGCAAGGCTCCATGGAGAATCCCGACGTGGTAATCGGCGACTCCGGAGCGGGAGAAATCGCTGAGCGGGCGCGCCGCGACGGTCGGATCGTAGGCGATCCCGTATACCTGCACCGCCTCGCCCCCGATCGCGATGTGTGGCCCCGGCTGAAGCCGCGGCCCGGCGAGAACCTGGGATCCTTCGGGCAGGCGGAGCCTGCGGTACACCGAGCGGCGATAGGAATAGGCATCGTGGGTCCCGGGCACGAGAAACGCGGGAACATTCGCCTTCGAGAGACGCTCGAAGGATGACTCGACCTGGAAGACGAGCCCCTCGTCGGGGTCGTGGGTGTCGAACAGATCCCCCGCGATCACGACCAAGTCCACCGGATGCTCCGGCGACGAAGCGAACTCGATCGCGCGCTGGAAGGCGCTCAGCAAATCGCGTGTCCGCTCCGGTCCCCGCTCCCCCATGGACGGGAACGCGGCACCGAGGTGAAGGTCGGCGAGGTGCAGGATGCGGACGCTCATCGATTCCTCTCCCGATTCATCCGTCGCAAGTCCCTCAGAGCTTCACGATGGGCGCTGAACGCCAAGGGGCGCGGCAGGTGATCGAGCGGGAAATAGCCCAGCTCGATCGCATCATCGCCCGGTTGAAGCTTTCCCCCGGCGATCCGAGCGTGGTACAGGATCAACACGGCCCGGGTGCGCGGATCGTCACGCCCCGCGTAGACCCCGAAAAGCCCGGTCAAGCGAACCTTGAGTCCCGTCTCCTCGAGCGCCTCGCGCACCGCCGTCTCCTCCGGATGCTCTCCGTACTCCATGAAACCGGCCGGAATGCCCCAGGCATTCTTGCGAGGCTCGTGGCCTCGGCGCGCGAGCAGGATCGATCCTTTCCGCTGGATCACGACCCCGCACGCCGGCACGGGATTTCGATACGCGATGAACCCGCAACGGGAGCAGGCGCGGCGGCGGACCCCGTGCTCCAGGATCGAACGCATGGCGCCGCCGCACACCATGCAAAACCGCGCCACCGGTCGCGTGGGGCGCACCTCGGCGCGCCGCGCGCTCGGTCCCCGGCGGGCTTGCCCTTTCCCGTTATCCTTCATAGGCTTCGTACAAGCCCCCGAGGCGTAGAAGCGCCCGTCCTTGGAAAAATCGGCCGTAGCACGCCCTTCCTCAAGCGGAAAGACGAGCCGGGTAACCCCATGAAGCCGCCGCATAGTATCACCCCCATTCGCCTGGTCGAGGGACCGTCCGACCCGGGGCCTCTGATCGGAGCGCATATGAGCATTGCCGGGGGAATGTCGCGGGCGATCGAGCGCGCGCTCGCCGTCCGGGCGCGGGTGCTCCAGGTGTTTACCCGCAATACCAACCAGTGGAAGGCGAAACGGCTCCTACGTGCGGACGTCCGTTCGTTTCGGGAGACATGGGCGCGGAGCGGACTTCGTGCGGTGGTGGCCCACGACTGCTATCTCATCAACCTTGCCTCGCCGCTGGCCACCCTGAGACGGCGCTCGATCCATGCCCTCGCGGAGGAGCTGTCCCGTTGCGAAGCTCTCGGGATCCCGTTCCTCGTCACTCATCCCGGGGCGCACATGGGCCGCGGCGTGCGCGAAGGATGCGACCGGGTCGCCGCTTCGCTGAACGAGGCGCGCGCGATCGCAAAGGCCGCCTCCGTGACGGTCCTTCTCGAGACCGTGGCCGGCCAGGGCACCACGATCGGGCGCCGGTTCGAGGAGCTGGCGCGGATCCGCGATCGCGTGGCACGTCCCGACCTGGTCCAGATCTGCCTCGACACCTGCCATGTCCACGCCGCCGGGTACGACATCGTGAGCGAGCGGGGATACGAGCAGACGATCCAGGAATTCGACGACATTCTGGGCCTGGAAGCGCTGCGGGCCATCCACTTCAACGATTCCAAGACGGAGCGCGGGAGCCTGGTCGACCGCCACGAGCACATCGGGAAGGGGTATCTTGGGACGAAGCCCTTCGCCCGCATGCTGCGCGACGCAAGGCTCAACGCGATCCCCAAGCTGCTGGAGACACCGAAGGGGAAAGACGGAGTTGTGATGGACCGGAGAAACCTGGCGCTCCTGCGAAAGCTGTGGGCCGAAGGGTCAGAGGGCTAGGGAGCTCACAAATTCCGCTCTTCGTCCTCTTCCTCGTCCTCTTCTTCCTCTTCGGATTCCTCGAGCCCCCGCTCCTCTTCATACTCCAACATGAAGTATTCGCGAAACGGGTCCACGAGATCGTTGAACGCCTTGTGCGGTGAGGAGACGCCGTACTCCCGGAGCTTGTCGCAGATTTCCCCGATCAAAGCGTCCATCCGGGCCGAGAGGTTAGTCTCCGCGATGAGACGTTCGACGAGCTCTTTGTC
The DNA here is from genome assembly GCA_036505295.1 of Candidatus Eiseniibacteriota bacterium. GTDB lineage: Bacteria > Eisenbacteria > RBG-16-71-46 > SZUA-252 > SZUA-252 > WS-7. Next base: position 22,090 of record DASXTQ010000050.1, on the reverse strand, counting down.
CTGGTCGTGGGCGGCCATGGAGGTTCTCCTCAGATTGGAGCCGAGGTGGGTCGGAAGCGCCTCCCGAGTCCCACCCATTATAACAGAACACCGATCGCTTTTCCCGGTTCGGGTGGGCTCGGCCGGGAGCGCCGCGCGACGCGAACCGGCGCCGCGATCCTCGGGCGCCGAGCTTGACAAGGCGGACCGCTCCCTTGAGCATGAGCCCGCGTGACCGAGAGCCGCGAAGTCCCGCCACCGCCCGATGATGCCGGGGCGGCTCCTCAAGCGGCCCCGGCGCGTGAGACCGGTCTCGCCCGCGCGGCCGGGATCGTCTCCCTCGCCACGCTCGCCAGCCGGCTCCTTGGGCTCATCCGCGAGCAGGTCTTCGCGGCATTCTTCGGAGCCGGCCTCGCGGTCGACGCCTTCCAAGTCGCCTTCCGGATTCCCAATCTGCTCCGCGATCTCTTCGCCGAAGGGGCGATGAGCGCTGCCTTTGTTCCGACCCTGACCCGGGTTCAGGAAACCGAGGGCCGGGAAGCTGCGATGCGCCTCGCGAACCTCGTCATCAACTTCCTCCTCGTCGCCGTCTCCGCGATCTGCATCCTCGGAATCGTGTTCGCGGATAACATCGTTCCTTTGATGGCGCCGGGATTCGGGCAGGTGCCGGGAAAACTCGAGCTGACGACCCAGATGACCCGGATCATGACGCCCTTCCTCCTTCTGGTCGCGCTCGCGGCCGCGGTCATGGGCGTTCTGAACACGCGCCGGGTATTCTTCATCCCGGCCATCGCGCCCACGATGCTGAATCTCGCCCTCATCGCCTCGGGCTTCCTCATCGCGCCGATTTGCCCCCGTTTCGGGCTCGAGCCGATCGTCGGAATGGCATTCGGCGTTCTCCTGGGAGGGCTGGGCCAGCTTTTCATCCAGGTCCCCGCGCTCTGGGCCCAGGGGTTCCGATGGCGCCCCGAGATCTCCTTCCGCGACCCAGGGGTGCTCCGCATCGTAACCCTGATGGCGCCGGCCGCGGTGGGGCTGGCGGCCACGCAGGTGAACATCTTCGTGAATACCTTCCTGGCCTCGCTCTTGCCGCAGGGAAGCGTCTCCTGGCTCAACTACGCCTACAGGCTCATGCAGCTTCCGATCGGCTTATTCGGGGTGGCGATCGCAACGGTGACGCTCGCCGAGGTCTCGCGCCACGCGGCCCGGAGGGAGATGCCCGAGCTCAAGCGAACGATCTCCTTCTCCCTTCGGTTCGGTCTCTTCCTCACCCTCCCCGCGACGATGATCCTGATGGCGCTCGCCCACCCGATCGTCGCGCTCCTCTACCAGCACGGGCGGTTCGGCCCGGACGATTCCTGGCAAACCGCCCAGGCGCTCTGGGGATACGCGGTCGGGCTCTCGGCGTTCTCGGCCGTACGGGTCCTGGTGCCCGTGTATTACTCCCTCGGGATGACCCGCATTCCCGTCACCATCTCCTTTGTGACGATCGCGATCAACGTCGTGCTGAACATCATGCTCATGGAGCCGCTGCAGCACCGCGGCCTTGCGCTCGCGACCTCGATCTCCTCCGTCTTGAACTTCGTCCTCCTTTTCGAGGTCCTCCGGCGAAAGATCGGCCCCATGGGCGGCCGTGCGCTCTCGCGCTCGGCGGGCAAGATCTTCCTCGCCTCCTTGCTGGCCGCCCTCGCGGCGTTTGCGGCGGCGTGGGAGGTCGAGAGCTGGTTGGGGCTCACGAGCGTCGTCGCGCGAGTGGCGGTCGTGGGAAGCGGCCTCTCCGCGGCGGCGGCCGTCTATCTGGCGGCCGTATTTGCGCTGCGGATCCAGGAGAGCGCGCCGCTCTTCGCGTTTATCGCTCGCTTCCTGAGACGGCCCGGGCGGGGCACGGCCGGCTAGCAGCATTACATCCTGGACACCGCACTACCCTGGCGCGAGAATCGCGCGCCATGGACCATATCGTGCATCTTCATCGCCAGTTCGCTTACGACGCGTGGGCGAACGAAGAGACGCTCGCGACGCTCCGCCACGCCACGCCTCCGCCGCGCTCGCTCAAGTACATGGCCCACCTCATCTCGGCGGAATGGCTTTGGCTTGCGCGGTTGAAGCAATGGAAACAGACGCTCGAAGTGTGGCCGACGTGGTCTCTGGACGAGTGTGAGGCCCAGGCGGGAAAACTGCCCCCTCTGTGGCAGGAGTATCTGGGCCGCATGCGCCCCGCGGCGCTCTCCCAGGTCGCTTCCTACACGAATTCGAAGGGGGAGGCCTGGACGAACACGGTCGGCGACATCTTGACCCAGGTTCTCCTGCACTCGGCCTACCACCGCGGCCAAATCGCAACCGATATGCGCGCGGCGGGGCTCACGCCCGCCCTCACCGATTTCATCCACGCCGTGCGGCGCGGGTTCGTGCGGTGATGGGGCGGACGCGCCCCGATCCGCCACGCACCGGTTAGACCAGGAGCGCTCCGGTCCGAATCAGGTAGGCGAGCTTCGCCCGCTGATCCGGATTCAGGATCGCGTGAATCCGGCTCATCGCCCGGTTCACCGAGTTCTGTAGATTCTCCGAGCTTTTCACCCGGACGGATGCAGCCGACTTCGCTTTCGCGTCGTCGAACGAGTCGGCGCTCACGGCTTCCGCGATCGCGGTGATCGCGCGGCGGTCGTCGACGGCCGCCTGGGCTCGCTCCGTCTTGAGCTCGTCCAGGATCTTCGCGAGCTCCGCCACCTGGGATTCGTCGAGCCCCAGCTTGAACGCCAGGAATCGGAGCGGTCGCCTGACGCCAAACCCTCCGCCGCCGAATGTTGCCTTGAGCTCTTCGCCGACCACGCGCGGATCCCGTCGTTCCGTTGAAGCGCCGGGGGCGCAGCCGACATACACGCCACAGCGGGAACCGTGGCGAGCGTGCTTCCACCAATGCACCATGGCTGGTCGCATTGTGACCTCCTCTCGCCGGGGCTTTTCGCGCCCGGCGGTTTCCAATCACGTGGGCACCATGCCTCACGGATGCTCCTTAGATTAGCCCTCTCGGGCTCCGGGTTCACCCACTATGATGCGCGTTTATGGAGCCCCCGAAGATCCGTCTCGTCTGCCTCGACATTGACGGTACGCTGACGGACGGGGTCGGCGGGCCCGCGATTCCAGGAGCGGTCCAGGCCGTTCGGCGAATCCGTGAGCGCATGCCGGTGAGGCTCGTGACCAATACGACCAGCGTGCCGCATCGCGTTCTAGCGACGCGTCTCACGGAGCAGGGGCTCCTGGACGAACCCCCACGCCTGGTGACGCCGGCGTCGGTGGCCAGGCGCGCGCTCCCCGCGCGGGGGCACGCCCGCGGGCTGCTGTACGTGGAGCCCGAGGCGCGCGAAGATTTTGAGTGGTTCCACGCAGATCCCGCGGGACCGGCGGTGGTCCTCGGAACCGAGGGGCACGGCCTGCGCGTCGCAGATCTCCAGCCGGCGTTTCGGCGTCTCCTCGAAGGCGGCACGCTCTACACCCTCCAGCGAAATCGATATTTCCGAAAGGCCGGGGAGCTGGTGACCGATCTTGGCCCCGTCGCGGCGTTCCTCACCTACGCCTCCGGTCGCGAGGCAGAGACGCTCGGCAAACCCTCCAAGCTGCTCTTCGACACGGTCGCGCAGGAAGCGGGCGTTCAGCGCGAGGAGATCGCCATGGTGGGGGACGACGCCGAATTCGACGTCTCCGCGAGCGTCGCGCTCGGCATGACGGGAGCGCTCGTACGCACAGGCAAGTTTCGCGCCGAGGACGCAACCCGATTCACGCCGCGGCCGACCGTGGTGCTCGACAGCGTGGCCGATCTTCCCGCTTGGCTGGGGATCGGTTGACCGCGCCTGTTTCCAGGTGATTACGGCGACCGCGTGCACCGACTCTGGAACATCCGCACTCATCACCTGAGTCTCGTGTCGGATAGCGGAGGGGGCACGCACGGTGACACCTCAGCGTTGTCAAGCACGATGGGAGTTTCGGATCCGTGCCAGCGCGCTTCTCACACGGAAGAAATTTCACAGAGCCGATTCGCGCAGAAAATTCGGAGGTGAATCACGCGGCGACGAAAAAATTTCGATGAATCGCTTTTCGTCCTTCCCTTCGACCGTGCTCAACGTGTATTCATGATCGAGTCTCGATCCACATCATGATGCCGATCGCGGAATCGAGCTGAAGAGTCCCCCCGTCCTCGGCGCGGGACTCCTTCGCACTCTCGACCGCGGGGTAGGCGCCGCGCTGGACCGGGTGGAGCGGGAGGATGTGGTGATTGTGGAAGACGCCAGCGCGGCGTCCACTCTAGGCCCTGCGTTGCATCCGGTTCGTCCCGTGCTAGATTCCAGCGCGATGAACGAAACCGGCGTTCCCATGGAGCGGCCCCACGTGGCCGCCCTCGACGCGATCCTCGGCAAGCCATTCCGGGTGCTGGACGACGGGCTGGTGCGCGTCGTCGACTACATGGGATCGGACGAATCGATCGTCCAGGCGGCCCGCGTTTCCTACGGCGCCGGCACGAAGCGCATCCACGAAGACCGGGGTCTGATCCGCTATCTGATGCGCCACCGCCACACGACCCCGTTCGAGATGTGCGAGATCAAGCTCCACGTGCGGGTTCCGATGGACTGCTGGCGGCAATGGATTCGCCACCGGACCGCGAGCGTGAACGAGTACTCGACCCGCTATTCGGTGGCGATCGATTCGGCGCAGAAGACGCCGCCCGGGGGATGGCGTCACCAGTCGAAAAGGAACAAGCAGGGGAGCGAGGAGTACCTCGATCCGGCGCGCGGCGCGGTGTTTTCCGAGAAGGAGGCGGAGCTCCACGCCCTTTCGAGGAAAATCTACGAGGAGCGCTTGGCCGAAGGGATTTCCCGCGAGCAGGCCAGGAAAGACCTCCCCCTTTCGACGTATACGGAAGCCTACTGGAAGACAAATCTCCATAATCTCCTGCACTTCCTGAAGCTCCGGATGGACCCGCACGCCCAGGAGGAGATCCGCGCCTACGCCGACATCATTGGCCGGGAGGTGGTGAGCCGCTGGTGCCCGATCACGTGGGAAGCGTTCCTCGACTACTCACTCCATGCGCTTGAGCTCTCGGAGACCGAATGGAACGTGGTGGCTGCCCTGTCGGCCTCGGATCCAGCGGCCGCCGTGGAGATCGCGAAATCGGCCGGCTTGCTGAACATGGTGGATGGACGGCTGGCCAAGAATCGCGAGCGGGATGAGCTGGAGGCGAAGCTCCGGCAGCTCCATCTCGCGGTGCCGTGGGCCTAGCGCCTCCAGTTCGCTCTATACCGCAAGTTTTGGACGCCTGGGGCCGTCTATGAGGCACTTTTCTCGCCTGCGGGAGGCCTCATCCCCCAACATTGACGGAGTGAGGGCGGCGGTATAGGTTCTTCCGTTAATCAGCATGAGCGGGGAGCCCCACGAAGAAGAGATCCCACCCAGCCTACGTCCGCCCACGATTCCCCCAGAGCGCCAGGGCGACTTCCTCGAAGCAGCGCTGATTCGGTTCCTCCGCCGCGCCGTCCAGATCGTGATAGGCCCTGCACGGGGGCTCTCCGACCCGAGGCTCTTCCACAAGATCAGCTTGGTTGCGGTGCTCGCATGGGTGGGACTCGGCGCCGACGGACTGTCTTCCTCGGCATACGGCCCAGAAGCCGGTTTCCTCGCGCTGGGCCCCGATATCTTCCTTGCGATCCCTCTTGCATTGGTGACGGCGAGTACCGTGATGATCATCGCCGCGAGCTACTCGCGCATCATCGAGCGCTTCCCGGCCGGCGGCGGCGGATACGTAGTATCCACCAAGCTTCTCGGGCAAGGCGCCGGGCTCGCCTCGGGGTGCGCGCTCCTGGTCGACTACGTGCTAACCGTAGCGATCTCGCTCGCGAGCTGCTCAGAGTCGTTGTTCAGTCTGATCCCTCCCTCATACCAATCCTGGCGCCTTCCATTCACCTTTGGTCTTCTCGGTGTGCTCACGGTGATAAATCTACGGGGGGTGAAAGAGTCTGTCACATTGGTAACTCCGATTTTCCTGATCTTCCTGGTGAGCCATGTGGGAGCGCTGGCGATCGCCGTCGTCTCACGTGCGGGCCAGATCCCCGCTGAGATTCACCAGTTAAGGGAACAATCATCCTTGGCAATACAGCAGGCGGGTTGGATCCCGCTGCTCATGCTGTTGTTCCGGGCGTTTACGCTGGGCGGGGGCACGTACACCGGGATCGAAGCCGTAAGCAATGGTGTTCCCATTCTCCGCGAACCGAAGGTGAAAACCGCGAGAACCACGATGGCGTACATGGCCATCTCTCTCGCGGTGGTGGCAGGGGGCATTCTCTTCGCCTATCTCCTCTACCAAGTGCACTCCGTTCCGGGGAGAACGCTTAATGCCGTGCTCTGGTCCGCGGTATTCGGACAACTCCTCCCTCCGGGAAGTCACTGGGTCGAGCTGTTGACCGCAATCACGGTCTCGTCGGCAGGTGCGCTTCTATTCATCGCTGCTCAAACGGGGTATTTGGATGGACCTCGGGTCCTCGCGAACATGGCCCTCGATCGCTGGGTACCGTCGCGCTTCGCGAACCTTTCCGAGGCGACTCGTGAGTGCAAACGGGATCTGGTTGATTACGGTGGCCTCGTTCGTTGTTCTCTGGGCGACCCAAGGCTTGGTCCAGACCTTAGTCGTGCTCTACAGCATCAACGTGTTTCTGACCTTTTCGCTCTCTCAGCTAGGAATGTGCCGAGACGCGCTGCACCTCAGGCGGGAAGGTAAGCCCTGGCTTGGACCGCTCATCCTGAGCGGGACGGGCTTCCTGGTGACCACGTCCCTTCTCGTGGGCACGGTTTCGTTCAAGTTCGCCGAGGGAGGTTGGGCAACCCTTCTCGTAACGGCGCTCTTCTGCATCGCGTGTCTCGGGATCCGCCGGCATTACGTCCGCACGGCACAGAGCCTGGAGCGGCTCGATGACACGCTGACCACGATACCGCTTCCGAGTGGCAAGGCAACGGTCGCTCCGATGCAACGAAACGTCCAGACCGCGATCCTCACCGTCACGAATTTCGGAGGGGTCGGGATCCATTCGCTCCTGAACCAGTCCCGCCTCTTCCCGAATCTGTTCAAGCAGATAGCGTTCGTATCGGTGGGTGCGATCGATTCGGGCCGATTCAAAGGCGCGGACGAGATCGGATCGCTCAGGCGGAGCACCGAAGCCGAGCTGCAGAAGTACGTCGATTTCGCGCGGAAACTCGGGATCCCCGCGGAGTCTCGTTACTCGATCGGGACCGACATCGTGGATGAGCTGGAAGCGCTCTCCCTCAAGGCGAGCGAGGACTACCCGCGCTCGGTTACATTTGGTAGCCAGCTTGTTTTCCAGAAGGAGGGCGCGCTCGTGCGCTGGCTCCACAACCAGACTTGCCCAGCGCTCCAGCGGCGCCTCGCGTTCCACGGGCTGCCGATGATCATTCTGCCGATTCGGATCTACTGAGAGCCAGTCTGCCGGAGTCGTGACCGGGCGTACTTCAGTTCGAGGGCTGGTGCTCCTGCTGCGTGGACTTGAGGTAGTCTTGCGGTGAGCCCTTCTCGTACCAGCGCGTGCTGACGTACTTGGCGTAGATCATGAAGTCCCCGGGGCCAATGAATCCCGGCGCCCCGCCGATGATTTCCGCATCAGGCTTCAGGAAGTAGGTGCTGGGAAACCCCGTCACGCCGACCGAGCGCGCGAATTGCCGCTCGGTCATGGTCTTGCCCTTCCAATGGATCTCCGCCGAGGATTCGCCATTTACCTTCGCCAGCACGAAGTTCTCGAGGAGATAGCCCGCGACCTCCGAGTTCCCGTAGGTCTGGCGGTCCATGACTTTGCACCAGCCGCACCAAGTCGTGTACACGTCCACGATCAGGTGCTTGTTCTCCTTCTTCGCCTTCTCGGTCGCGGCGTCGAACGCCATCCACGGAAGCTTCTTCTCTCCCGGCGCAGGCTTGCCGGAGCGATTGAGTGGGGCCGATGGACCAGCCGACTGTGCGGGTGGAGAAAAGACCGTCAGGGAGAAGAGGACAGTGATTCCGGCAGCGAGGAAGGCTCTCATGTAGGGACTAAGTTCCTATTGTAAGCCAAGTTGAGGGATTCGACGCTGGGACGCATCGACGATCCCTAGCCTGCCATTAGGATACAGCAGGCAGTACCCCGCTTCAATCGCCATTTCTTCCAGAGACTTCGGCCTCGTCGGCCCCAAGCGGGTTGGCGGGGACCTCGGACCGGACAACGGGCGCGGCCTTCGCCGCCACCCTCCACCAGGCGATCACGCTGGCGATGAACGCGAAGCCGAGAGAAGTCCAGGGGATCGCCCCCAAGCCCGATCGGTCGGCGAGCGAGCCGCCGATCAAGGGGCCTACGATCGTCGCCAAGGCGTAGGTTCCGTTCAGAATCCCGAGACCCCCGCCGCGCTGGGCTTTCGTCGAGTACTGCGAGGCCAAGGTGCTCGCGCTCACGTTGACCATCCCATACAACGGCATCGCGAAGAGCGCCGCCGCCGCCAGCGGGTTCCGGGTTAGAGCCATGCCCAGGTACATGACGATGTAGAGCGTCGTCCCGACCGCGAGTATCCGATGCCCTCCGAGGCGTTGTACGAGGGGACCCACGAACGGCATGAGGAGGATTCCGAGGAGGGACGATATGCCCAAGGCTACGCCGAGCGTGCCCACGCTCGCGTGCAGATGCTCGACGAAGAAGACCGCGAAGAACCCCCACGTGATGTAATTCCCCGCTACCAGAAAGAAGACCAGCACGCAGACTGAGAGGAGCTTCGGGTTCTCGTAGAGGGAGGCGAGGTCCTTGACGACGCCCTCGAGCCAGCCGCGAGACTGGCGGACCGGCGCGGGTTCCCGGCGCCAATCCCGCAACCACAGCGCAACCAGGACGGTGTGGAAGGCAAGAAGCGCGGCGCACCCCCAGAGCGCCACCCTGAAACCGGGGCCGATGCCCCGTTCCAGCAGGCGCGAGCCACCGATGCTGCCCAGAAACCAGCCGATGCTCTGCGACATCAGGAGGTACGCGAGCGCGTGCTCGCGGCGGGTCGGCCGGGCGAGCGTTACGTAGGTCTTGAGGGACGGAGCGAGCGTCCCATAGAGGAGCGAGGCCATCCCGGCCCAGAGAAGTATGCCGTATCCATGCCGGAACAACGGGTACCCCGCGAGCGCCGCGAAGTAGCCCACAAGTCCAACCAGGATGAAGGGCTTCAGGCGGCCGCTCACGTCGGAGAGTCCGCCCCAGAAATTGCTCGCGATGAATGTCCCGAGGGCGGGAACCGCGACCACCGCCCCGATGGTGAGAAAATGCGTCTCGCCCAGGGCGCGGCGAACGTACAAGGGCAGGTATCCCTGGACCAGCGTGAGCGATAGGCCCTCGAGAAGCGCGGCGGCCAAGACGAGGAAGGGCATGGGGGAGGGAACCTAGCATGCCCCGCCGGGGTCTGCTAGACTCCAGACCGGCCATACGAAGGCCGTCTCCACCGCGATGAGCCGCAAAACCATGCCCCGCCCCGGCGGGGCGGAGGTGTACCCCATGAGCCGTACCCAACCCCGAATGTCACGCGGGAGCTTTTTCGCTTCGACGGTCGCCCTCTTCGGCGCCGCCACCCTTGCGCTCCTGGTTCTGGCCGGATGTGGAAAGACCGACGGCACGGCGAAGGCGCAAACCTCGGCGGTGAAGCCCCAAGTTGTGATTCCGTTCAAGATCGGGATCATGACCGGAACGGTTTCCCAGGGAGAGGACGAGTTCCGCGCGGGGCAGATGGTGGTGGCGAAATACGGCGCCGATCACGTCAAGATGGTGACCTACCCCGACAATTTCATGCAGGAGCAGGAGACCGTCATCGCGCAGCTCGTCGGCCTGGCGTCTGATCCAGACGTGAAGGTGATCGTGGTCGGGCAGGCGATTCCCGGCTCGGTGGCCGCGGTGCGCAAGATCCGCGAGAAGCGCCCCGACATCCTGATCGGGATGGTCGAGGCGCACGAGGATCCGGATATCGTGAACCAGACCGCCGACATCTCGATCCAGCCGGACCAGCTCGCTCGCGGCCGCACGATTGTGGACGTCGCCCACAAGATGGGCGTGACCGACCTGGTCCACTACTCCTTCCCGCGCCACATGTCGATGGAGCTGCTCGCGCGTCGCCGCGACATCATGAAGCAGGCGTGCGCCGCGAACGGGATCAAGTTTCACTTCGTCACGGCCCCGGACCCCATGGGAGAGGGCGGCCTCCCCGCGACGCAGCAGTTCGTGATGGAGGACGTGCCGCGGGAGCTCAAGCAATACGGACCGAAGACGGCGTTCTTCTCGACGAATTGCGGGATGATGGACCCGATGATTCGTACCGTGCTCAATGGCGGTGGCTATGTGCCGGAGCAGTGCTGCCCCAGTCCGACCCACGGCTACCCGACCGCGCTTGGCATCGCCATCCCGCCGGACAAGGCGGGCGACTTTGCGTACATCAACGCGGAGAATAAGAGGGTGATCGCCGAGCATCACATGACCGGGCATTTCGCGACCTGGCCCGTTCCTGAGGTGATGCTCTCGATCCGAGCGGTCACGGATCTTCTGGTCGACGCCGCCGAGAAGAAGGCCAACTACAAGGATCCCGCCACCGTGAAGGCGTCCATGGAGGAGCATGCGGGCGTCCCGATCACGCTGACCAAATACGACGAGAAGAAGGGGAACTCCTACCTCTTCCTGGTCAGCAACATCTACTACTAGGGCGGCAACGAATTCAAAATATGGAGCGCCGCGCGGGGCTCGTCCCACGCGGCGCTTTTTCCTACGCAGACGTTCCGCTCGGTTCACTTATTGAAGTCGCGAACCGCGCGTAAGAAATCGCCCTCACGGACCCTCGTACCCGGATCCACGGAAGGGTCCAAGAGCTCGATCGAAGGTTCGCCGCTCACCTTTTCGTGCAAGGGGACGGGAAGCCCTCCTCTCGCACGCTTATCGATGACGACTAGATGGTGCCCCCTGATTTGAACCACGGGTCGGTACTCCGAGTCATACACGTGCGCGACGTCGGTGGATGAATCAGGAGCTACCGGGAAAAAACCGGAATCCAGTCCGATGATCGGGAGGTAGAGGTTCTCCGCCGAACCCAGGTCGGCGTGTGCCAGGACGATGTAACGCTTCGACCTCTCAAATTTCGGCTGACCGACCACGGACGATTCGTCTGCGGCCGTCCTTCCCCCTCGGAGTGTGAGCGCAAGGGGTCTGGGCCTGAGACCTCCCTTCGCATACGCGACGTTTCCAAAATAGACACGGGTTAGCGCTGTCTCGCCGGCGGGGTCTACTGCGTACCGAACCGAGTCCACCGTGCCGGCAAAAATCACACCCGCCATCTTCGCTATGGACGCAAGGTTGGGTGCAGTATCGGGTCGGATAGCCCCTACAGTCGCTCCCTTGATCGAGTTGAATCGATACCAATTCCCGGCAGACCCGGCGTTGAACTCAAGTCCGTACTTGTGTCTCGGAGTCGCGCTATCAACGATCGTATTCCCTGTGACGGTAAGACCCTGACACGCAGCGAACTCCATTGCTGAGTAGCTTCCAATACCTGCTTGGGAGCATTCGGCAACATAGTTTCCTAGAATAGAAACGCCCCTCGTGATGCCGTGCTGATTGATCGCCCAGAAACCCCGCTGTGTTCCCCTAGTGATCGTGTTCCCAACGAAACTCACGCCAAGAAGATTAGATCCTGCAAAGAAAACGGGGACAACGGAACTGTCGATACTGTTGCCGGTGAAGGAACAGTCGCGGATGACGCCCTGGATGCCGGTCTGGGCATCGCCCTGGACGACGACACCGAACGGCGACGTGCCACCAGCTATCTTGCATCCAGTCATGCTGAAACCGACGACCTGCTCCTTGGCTTCGTTGGGTTCCAGGTCTACGCTCGCTTGACCAATGTTCCGGAACTGAACGGAGACCACGCGCATCCCGTTTACGTCCTTAACGTCCAGACCAGAATCCGTCGTTGGGCCGACCTGCCCGCCACGAACCTCAATATCGCGATTCACACCGGGAACGGTGTGGTTTCCGTAAACCGCGATCGCCTCCCCGACGGGATGCAGGAACACACATTCAATGAAAGAGACGCGCTTGGCATTGGTGATGCGGACGCAATTGCTGCCGGCACCTCCCAAAAAGCCGGCATCGAATGTGATGCCCCTCACAACGATGTCAGAATCCGGCGCTCCGGTGAATTGATGGTTCTGCAGCATATTGCCGGTCCAGGAACCAGATTTACGGAAAATGACCCCTGGACCGGCCGCGCGAAGCTCCGTATCGCTCCAAATCGAGAGCGGGGAATCTATGTCGTAGACAGCCGGGTACACATCGACCACGCCAGATCCGGCATCGTGAGACTTGTTCAGTGCGTCCTGAATCCCGGATCTCTTTCCTGGAGGGTTTACTGAGAGAAATGCAGCCCCTTGGAGACGCTTGGGCTGGGCGCCGGTCGAGGTCGCTGACGCCGGTGTGACAAGAAACATCAGGAAAGATGCGAGGAGCAGGGGCCTGCTGGTCTTGCGGTTCACGTCGGCCTTATACGAGCCGGCTAGCAGTACGCGCCTTCCTGGGCGTCAGCTTGTATCTCCATGCATCCTAGCATACGCTCTCGCGCCACCACATGACCGCGCCATCGACCAACCCCTCATCCGCCCTCGAGCTCCGGTCGATCGTCAAGGAGTACGAAGGCAACCGTGTCTTGAAGGGGGTCTCGCTCTCCGTGCGCGAGGGCGAGATCCACGCCCTCGTGGGCGAAAACGGCGCGGGAAAATCCACCCTCATGAACATCCTCTTCGGGATGCCGGTCATCTGGGAGACCGGCGGATACGAAGGGGAAGTCCTGCTCGGCGGCGCGCCCGCGCGGTTTCATTCCCCCGCGGAGGCGATGGACGCGGGGATCGGGATGGTGCACCAGGAGTTCATGCTCCTCCCCGGCTTCCGTGTCGCGGAGAACATCAAGCTGAATCGCGAGCCCACGCGGCCCAACCCCGCCTCGCGCGTCCTGGGGCCCAAGCTCGAGTCGCTCGACGTCCCGCGCATGCGCGCCGACGCGCGGCGCGCGCTCGACCAGGTGGGGCTCGGGATCGACGAGTGGATCGCGGTCGCGGGCCTTCCCGTGGGTCATATGCAGTTCATCGAGATCGCCCGCGAGGTGGACAAGGCGAATCTCAAGCTCCTCATCTTCGACGAGCCGACCGCGGTGCTGACCGAGACCGACGCGGAAAAGCTCCTCGCCATCATGCGCGGTCTCGCCGCCAAGGGACACGCGATCCTCTTCATCACGCACCGGCTCGACGAGGTGCTCGCGGTCGCGGACCGGATCACGGTGCTCCGCGACGGCGAGGTCGTGGGCACGCCGGATCCCAAGACCACGACCGTGGTCCGGATCGCGGAGCTCATGGTGGGCCGCCCCGCGGCGGTGACCGCGCAGCGACGCTTCTTCGCCCCAACCACGGAGCCTGTGCTCGGGATGGAGAACCTGAACGTCGACATGCCCGGAGAGCGCGTGGAGGACGTTACCCTCGCGGTCCGGCGCGGCGAGATTCTCGGGATCGGCGGGCTCGCGGGACACGGGAAGCTGGGAATCGCGAACGGGATCATGGGGCTCTACCCCGGGTCGGGTCGCGTGATCTTCGACAAGGCGCTGTTCCCGCTCAACGAGCCCCGCTTAGCACTCGAGCGCGGCCTCGCCTTCGTCTCCGAGGACCGACGCGGGGTGGGCCTGCTGCCCGAAGAATCGATCGAGCTCAACATCGCGCTCTCCGCGCTCGAGGCGCATGGGCGGTTCCTCCACCCGTTCCCCATCCAGCCCCTCCGCGTGCTGGACCACCGGGCCATGCGCGCCCACGCGCTCGAGATGATCCGTGCGCTCGACATCCGGACGACGGGTCCCTCGCAACAAGTGAGGAGACTCTCCGGCGGGAATCAGCAAAAGGTCTGCGTCGCGCGCGCCATGACCCTCGAGCCCCGGCTCCTCTTCGTCTCGGAGCCGACGCGCGGGATCGACGTGGGCGCGAAGCAGCGCGTGCTCGAGATCCTCTCCGCGCTGAACCGCGACCATGAGGTGACGCTGGTCGTCACCTCCTCGGAGCTTGCGGAGCTCCGCGCCATCTCGGACCGCGTGGCGATCGTCTATCGGGGAAGGATCGCCGCGGTCCTTCCGCCCGATGCGCCCGACGCGGACTTCGGGCTCGCGATGGCGGGCGAGTCGGCCAAGGCCGCGTGATGGCGCGTACCGGGACCGGGGCCGGCTGATGGCGAAGCCCGGAATCCAGATGCCTGGGTTCCTCCGCGAATTCGGAATCCCCCGGCTCCTCATCGCCGTCTTCCTCGTCGTCCTCTTCGCGGTGGCCGTCGCCACCCACATGGATCTCAGGGGACTCATCTCCGACTCGATCGTTCGAGTGGGCCGGAACGGAATCCTGGTATTGGCGCTCCTCCCTGCGATCCAGGGCGGGATCGGGCTCAACTTCGGACTGCCGCTCGGGATCATCTGCGGGCTCGTGGGCGCCGTGATTTCCCTCAACGCCGGCGTGCATGGGATCGCGGGCGTGGGGATGGCCGCGGGCATCGGGGTGGCGCTGGCGATTCCGGTGGGAGCAGGGTACGGGTGGCTTCTCAACCGTACGCGCGGGCAGGAGATGATGGTCGGAACCTATCTGGGGTTCGCGATCGTCTCCATGATGTCGGTCTTCTGGCTCCTCGCCCCCTTCAAGAACCCGACCCTGGTCTGGGCGATCGGCGGGCGGGGTCTCAGGACGACGCTGAGCCTGGGAGGCATTTACGACAAGGTGCTCGACCGCTGGCTCACGTTCACCGTCTCCGGTGTCCGGGTTCCGGGCGGCACGCTGGTGGTCTTCGGCGCGCTCTGCTTCCTCGTGTGGCTCTTCTTCCGCACGAGGATGGGGATCACGATCGCGGCCGCGCGCTCGAGCACGCGCTTCGCGCGGGCAGCCGGCATCTCCGACGAGCGCACGCGCGTCCAGGCTACCGTCCTCTCCACGGTTCTTGCGGCGATCGGGATCGTGGTGTTCAGCCAGTCGTACGGCTTCGTCCAGCTCTACACGGCGCCGCTCCTCATGGCGTTCCCCGCGATCGCCTGCATCCTGATCGGCGGCGCCAGCGTCACCCGGGCCACGATCGGGCATGTCCTGGTAGGCACCTTCCTCTTCCAGTCGATCCTCACCGTGGCGCTGCCGGTCACGAGCCAGGTGATCCAGGGCGACATCTCCGAGACCGCGCGGCTCATCATCCAGAATGGGATGATCCTGTACGCGCTCACGCGGATCGGGAGGACCTGATCGTGGCGCGAGGGCTCCTTCGCCACGCCGTCCCGATCCTCTTCGCCGGGCTCTGCCTGTTCGGGATCGTCGTCGCGAAGATCACGCCGCCGTTTCTCACGAGCGAGATGCTGGTGCGGATGAGCCGTAATTCGGTCCTCGTGCTCTCGCTCCTGATCCCGATCCTCGCGGGCCTGGGCTTGAACTTCGGCATCGTGATCGGGGCGATGGCGGGGCAGATCGGGGCGATCCTCATCGTCCACTGGGGAATTCCCGGGATCGGGGGCTTCGCCCTCGCGTGGATCATCGCGACGCCGATCGCCATCGTGCTCGGGATCGCGACCGGCTCGCTCTTCAACCGCGCGAAGGGACGCGAGATGGTGAGCGGCCTGATCGCGGGGTTCTTCGCCAACGGGCTCTACCAGCTTCTCTTTCTCTTCGCCGTCGGCTCGATCATCCCGTTCCACAGCGCGTCGATGGTCCTCCCGCAGGGATATGGCCTCCGGAACACCGTAGACCTGAGCACGATCCAGTACGCGATCGACGGCCTGATCCCGCTGCGGTTCCAGATGCAGGGCGTGGAAATTCGCGTGCCCCTCGTCTCCTATGTCATCATCGTCGCCTTCTGCCTGGTCACGCTCTGGTTTTTCCGGACGCGGCTCGGTCAGCAGTTCCGCGCCATGGGGCAGGACCCTCACGTCGCGGCGATCGCCGGAATCGCCGTGGAGCGAAACCGGATCGTGGCCACGGTCCTTTCCACCGTGCTCGCGGCCTGGGGCCAGCTCCTCTTCCTCCAGAACATCGGCACGCTCAACACGTATAGCTCGCACGAGCAGGTGGGGATGTTCGCGATCGCGGCCCTCCTCGTCTCCGGGGCGACCGTCTCACGAGCCACCGTCGGCCAGGCGCTCCTCGGTACGGTGCTCTTTCACACGCTCTTCGTGGTTTCGCCGTTGGCAGGGAAGGCGCTGGCGGGGGATGCCCAGATCGGGGAGTACTTCCGCGTCTTCGTGGCCTACGCCGTCATCACCGTCGCGCTCGTCCTTCACGCGTGGCAATCCACACGGGCCGCCCACGAGGCCCGAAAGGCGGCCCGCTAGGCGGCCGATCTACCGCGGGGGGCTTCAGATGATTCCGCGCCCACAGTCCTGAGTAAGGCACGGAACCGGGGATCGGAGCGCACCCGATTGAATCTCGGCGCCACAGGAAGCCAGATGAGGGCGCGGTCGTGCCCCCTCACGGCGCGGTCGAGGTACTCGAAGGCTCGGTCCATGTCCCCGAGAGCGACGTACACCGCGGCAAGGCTGTAGGATGAAACGAACTTCCGCTTCCCGATCTCCTCGAGGTCCTGAAGCATGCGCTCCGCCTCGTCGCGACGGCCGGCGAGCGCGTGGGCGTGGGTGAGGGCGGTGAGCGAATAGGTGGAGGCGCCGCTCACCTCCTTCGCTTTCTCAAATGCCTCGATCGCTTGCTGGTACTTGCCCATCTGCTCGAAGATCCCACCCAGCTGGCTGTAGGCGCGCGCGAAGCCGGGGTCCTGTTCCAGGGTTTTCTCGATCAGCGCGATCGCTTGGTCGTAGTTTCCCGCGTAGAATTGGTACCCGCCGGCGTCGGCGCTTATCGAGGGTGAAAGGGGGTCCAGGGATTGGGCCACCGCAATCTCCGCCATTCCCTCGTCGAAGCGCCGGAGCGAGATCAGATGGTCGGCGAACCAATGATGCGCGGTTGCGTAGTTCGGGTTCAGGGTGATGGCGCGCCGGAAGTCCCGCTCCGCGCCTTCCCGGTCCCATTCGTAGCTCCCCTTGACGGTCCCAAGCGAGGTGTACGCCTCCGCGGAGCCTGGATCCATCTCGAGCGCTCTCAGGGCGGCCGCCTTGCCCTTCGGATACGACTCGTGCGAATCGGCCAGGTTGTAGTTGCCCAGCGTAATGTAGTAGTCGGCGATCCCCGCGTACGCCGGGGCATACGTTGGATCGCGCTCGATGGCCTCCTGGAAAAAATGGAGCGCGCGCTTGAGCCCTTCCTCGGAGCGCTTTTCCCAGTGATAGCGTCCCTTCAGGTAGGAATGATAGGCCTCGGGGTCGATGGTGCGCGGCCGGGCGAGCCGGGCCACTTCCTGGGGGGTGATGGTCACCTGGATCTCTCCCGCGATGGCCTTCGCGACCTCGCTCTGCAGGGCGAGGATATCTCCCACATCGCGTTCGTAGGTCTCGGCCCAGAGGTGCCGGTCGGTCGCCGTCTCCACCAAGAGGGCGGTAATGCGAACGCGATTCCCCGAGTGAAGCACCGACCCTTCGACGATCGCGTCCACCTCGAGGGCGCGAGCGATCTCGGCCAGCGCGACCCGCGCGCCCTTGTAGCGCATCACGGACGTTCGCGAGATCACCCGCAGCGCGCGGATCTTCGCGAGCCCGGCAATCAGAGCCTCGGTCATACCGTCCGCGAAATAGTCCTGCTCCGGATCGCGTGACAGGTTCTCGAGCGGCAGCACCGCGATCGATTCGATGCGCCGGTTCCCGGCGCCGCGCTCGGCCTCCCCGCGCGCGAAAGAAGCCGGAACCGCCGCGCATACGCGACGCAGATCCGCGTTCAGCTCCCGCGCCGTCTGGTACCGCCGTGCCGAATCCTTTTGAAGGAGCCGGAGAATTACGCTTTCGAAAAGCCGCGAAAGCTCGGGTTGGATTTCCGTCGGGGGCGTGGGAGGACGATGGACGATGGCGTCGACCAGGGCGGTGGGGAGCCGCTCCTGAAACGGCAGGCGGCCGGTTCCCATTTCGTAGAGCACGACCCCGAGCGCATAGAGGTCGGACCTCGAATCGCTTTGCCCCGTGAGGAGCTGCTCGGGCGCCATGTAGGGGAGCGTCCCTGAGACGACGCTCTCGCCGGTGTATTCCGCCGTCTCAGCCCGCTGGAGCATCGGCCCACGCAACGTGGCGAGCCCGAAGTCGAGCACCTTCGCCCAGCCCTTGGGAGTCACGATCACGTTCTCGGATTTGAGGTCGCCGTGGACGACTCCCTGGTCGTGCGCTTCTTCCAGAGCTTCGGTGATCTGGCATCCGATCGACGCGGCGTCCGCTTCGCTGAGCGCCCCTTCTGCGATCTTCTGCGCGACAGTCTGCCCCGGGATGTACTCCATGACGAGGAAATCCACGCCCTCCTGCCGGTCGAGATCGTAGATCGTCGCGATGTGGGGATGATTGAGCTGGGAAAGCGCGAGCGCTTCCCGGCGAAAGCGTTCCCGGGCCGCATCGTCGGAAAGAGAGCCCGGAGGCAGAACCTTGAGCGCGACGTCGCGGCCCAAGCGCTCGTCCCGGGCGCGGTGCACGACTCCCATGCCGCCCGCGCCGATCTGCTCCACGACGTGATAATGGGACAACGTCTTGCCGATCATGACCCGTCACTATAGCCCGGAATTGGGGTACCATTCGAGCTTCCATGCCCTTTTCCATCGAAGGCGCCGACCTCATCACGATCGGGCTCCTGGTCCTGCTCGAAGCAGCGCTGAGCGCGGACAACGCACTCGTGTTGGCGGTGCTCGTGCTTCCCCTCCCGAGACGGCAGCAAAAGAAGGCGCTTCAGTACGGCATCGTCGGGGCCTTCGCCTTCCGCATCGCGGCGACCCTCTCCGCGGTGCACTTGATCCATTGGGAGTGGATCAAGCTCATCGGCGGACTCTATCTCCTCTATCTTCCCATCAAACACTTTTGGAGCCACCCCGATGACGCGCGGCGCGCGGCCCCCCCTGCTGCGTCCACCTTCTTGGGACTATCGCTCTTTTGGACGACCGTGGTCCGCGTTGAGTCCACGGACATCGTGTTCGCCATCGATTCGATCCTGGTTGCGGTCGGAATGTCCCGGAAGCTCTGGGTGATTCTCTCGGGCGGATTGCTCGGGATCATCGCGATGCGGGTGCTCATCGGGCAGATTCTCTCCCTGGTCCGCCGCTATCCGGCGATCGTGGACGGGGCCTATGTCATCGTGGCCTGGGTCGGGGTGAAGCTCCTGTTGGAGTACCTCTATGTGATGCACGTCATCGGGTTCGAGATTCCTCGATGGATCGGCATCGGCATCGTGCTCGTCCTCTTCGTCCTCAGCACGATCTACGCGATGATCAAAGGTAGGGTCGCCGCGACCAGATCCCCGCGACCCCCGGAGGAAGAATGAGCCCGCGGTCGCTCCGGGCGGCGCTGCTCGTGGCCGCCTTCTTCGCGGCGCCTCCGGCGAGGGCAGGGCTTCCTCCGTATGCCGAGGAGTCGGGTGTCATCTCGACGACGCCGGGCGCCGACGACGGGGCGGTCGCGGCGATGCTGAACCCGGCGCAATGGGGGCTCCTCGAGCGGTCGGAGGCAGCGCTCTGGTGGTCGGACAACCAGCTCCTGGGCGACCGCCGTGACGACTATGGTTTTTCGATCGGCCGCGGCCTCGGCTTCTCCTACCGGCATCGGATCCTGCCTGCTCCCGGAGGGCCGCACGGGGTGGGGGATTACCAGATCGGGCTCGGTTGGGGGGACGAGGCCCACGCCGGGGGTGTCGCGTACGGTTTCTCCGGCCCGGGCCGCTCCGTGTTCGATCGAAAGAACTTTCTCGCCCTGGGGAGCATTCTCCGCCCGGCTCGCTGGCTCTCGTTCGGATCCGCGGGGCGGATCGCGTCGGGCGGGAGCCAGGGCACCCTGGACCTCGGCCTCCGGCCGCTCTCCGATCCGCGCGTTCTCCTCTTCGCGGGTTATGCCACGGAAAGCCAGCGGCACTGGGACGACGGCGCTGTGTCCGGAGGAGTCGCGCTCCGCCCGATCGCGGGACTTGAGCTCGGGGGAAGGTGGAGCGAGAACGAGCGCGTTCAGCTCACGCTCGGACTCACGCTCGCGCGCACCGGGTTCCGCACGCTCACCCGGTTCGACCGGTCGGATCGCGGTACCACCGACTACGTCGTGCGCTTGAATCCGCCCGTCCGCGGGCTCGACCCGGCCGGACGGCTCTTCCGCGGCCGGCGCTTTCTCGAGATGAACTTGAAGGGAGAGGCGGTCTACCAGTCCTACCGCTTCTTCGACGAGCGCTCCCTTCCGCTGAGGCGGATCCTCGACGACATCCAATTCGCGATCGACGAACCCACCGTGGGGGGCGTGGCGATCAACCTTTCGGGATTCGACGGGAACGTCGAGATGATCTGGGAGGTGCGCGAGAAGCTCCTCGATCTCAAGCGCGCGGGAAAGAAGTCGGTCATCTATATCGACCGGGCCGGGGCCGCGGATTACTATCTCGCCTCCGCATCCGACCGGATCATCATGGATCCTTTGGGAACCCTCCTAATTCCGGGCGTCCAAACATCGCGCACGTACATGAAGGACACGCTCGAGAAGCTCGGCTTGGGCTTCGAGGAGTGGCGCTACTTCAAGTACAAGTCCGCGTTGGAGGGTCTTTCGCGGCGGGACATGTCGGACGCGGATCGCGAGCAGCGCGGCGATCTCGTCCGCGCAACCTACGAGGAGATGGCCGCTGGAATCGCGGGCTCAGGAAGGATGACGCGGGCCCAATTCGATTCGACGGTGAATCAGGAGCCCTACGTGAGCGCCCGCCGTCTTCTCGAGCTTCATTGGATCGACGAGGTCGGGGGCTCAGACGCGTTGCGCGAAGCCGCGAAGACGGTCGCCGGCCGCCGCGTACTCCTCTCCAAGCCTCGTGCGATCCGGTCCCAGCGGTGGCAGCCGGACGAAGCCTGGGGCCCCAGACCCACGATCGTTCTCGCCTACGCGGTCGGCGATTGCGCCATGGACACCGGGATTCGCGGCCGCGCGACGTCCCGTGCGCTCAAGAAATTCCGCGAGCGGCGAAACGTCAGGGCGGTGGTCATGCGGGTCGATTCCCCGGGAGGCGATCCCTTGGCATCCGACCTCGTCGCCCGCGAGATGAAGGCGTACCGCGGGGCGAAAAAGCCTCTGTACGTGAGCCAGGGAAGGGTTGCGGGCAGCGGCGGCTACTGGATCAGCATGGACGCGGCGAGGATCACGGCTTCGCCCTTCACGATCACGGGATCGATCGGGGTGATCGGCGGCTGGGTGTGGAACGAGGGACTAGGGAAAAAGATCGGCATGAGGTCGGACCGCGTGCAGATCGGGCATAGCGCGGATCTCATGGGCGGCCTGACGCTTCCGCTCCTCGGGGTGAAGATTCCGGAGCGGAACCTGGACGAGCACGAGCGCGTAGTGGTGAAGCGCGGGATCCTCGAGCTCTACGACGATTTCACGAAACGCGTGGCGGAAGGGCGTGGAATCGAAGTGGGACGAGTGCGAGAAATCGCGGAGGGGCACGTCTACGCCGGCCGCGCTGCGCTGGGCATCCGGCTCGTCGACGAAATCGCCTCGCTCGACCGAACGATCGAGGAAGCGAAGACGGCCGCGGGCATACCCAAGGGAAGGCGCGTCCGTATCGAGGAGTACCCCAAGCAACGGCTCTTCCCGATGCCGGGGCTCGCCCGCTGGGTCGCGCGGATCGCAGGCAGCGGCGGCGCCTCAGCCGACGCAGGAGACGGTGACGGTGACGGCCCCCTGGGAGGATATGCCAGGGGCCCCCTCGGTTCTTCCTCGGCCTGGACCTACGAAGCGCGGACGCTCGGTCGCATGCTGCGGAGTCCCGGGCAACCGCTGCTTCTGACGCCTCCGTCGCTCCTCCCGGACGAGCCGGCGGCTCGATAGCGAGAGACGGACCATGTACGGCTTCACGGTCGCGACGCTCTATCTGCTCGTAGGCGGGCTCGTCATTCTCCTGGGAATTGTGATCCTGCGCGAGGCGCCGCGGGAGAAGGCG
>DASXTQ010000049.1:0-17888 GCA_036505295.1 Candidatus Eiseniibacteriota bacterium | reverse complement strand
AGTCATCGGCGTGCGCTCGTCGGCGCCAAACGTTTCTCTCGTTCTATTGCACGACGTTCTCATTCGCAAGTCGAGCTAGGCGTGGGCAGCACGGGAGCGGTGGATAGGGCCAAGGCGCCCGCCAGCACAGCCCCAACGCGCCCCGTTGGGCCGCCCCCACGGGCCCCGCGCGCCCCACCACAGCCCGCGCGATCAACGTGCCAAGAATGTGCCATACATACCCGCAGAATCCGCACCATCGGCCGCATCGCCGCCCCGCGTTGCGTGCAAGCTGTTGTTTCCCACCGATGGCGTTTCGTCGCGCGGCGGTTAGTGGTGTCCCCAAGGGGATTCGAACCCCTGTTGCCGCCGTGAAAGGGCGGTGTCCTGGGCCAGGCTAGACGATGGGGACATCCATGAGCGTGAGGATTCAGCGGGAGCCGAAGCGCGCGAGAAACTATAGCGCGGCCTGATTCGTCGGTCAATTCCTGACCGAGCCCAAATCCCCGTTGCCGGGGCCCTCCACCACCGCTATTCTCCCCTTTCTGGTCTCGTTTTTCCCGCTCCGCTCGGCCTTTCGGAGGATTCATGCAGCGCTTCGACGGCGTCGATTTTCTCGAGATCGACGGCCTCTTCAACGAGGAAGAGCTCGCGGTTCGCGAGCTTGCCCGCCAGTTCGTGACGGACCGGCTCATGCCCGTCATCGAAAAGCACAACCGCGCCGGGACCTTCCCCATGGACCTCATCCCCGAGATGGCGGAGCTTGGTTTTTACGGCGCGAACATCAAGGGCTACGAGTGCGCGGGGCTCAACAACGTCGCCTACGGGCTCATCATGCAGGAGCTGGAGCGCGGGGACAGCGGGCTTCGCTCCTTCGTTTCGGTCCAGGGCGCGCTCTGCATGTATCCCATCTTCGCTTACGGCTCGGATGAGCAGAAAAACAAGTACTTGCCCCAGATGGCGCACGGAAAGGTCATCGGCTGTTTCGGGCTTACCGAAGCCGATTTCGGCAGCAACCCCTCCGGCATGCGCACCGTGGCACGAAAGGACGGGGACACCTACATCTTGAACGGAAGCAAGATGTGGATCACGAACGGCGGGATCGCAGACATCGCGATCGTGTGGGGGCGGCTGGACGGCGTGATCCGAGGGTTCATCGTGGAAAAGGGCACCCCCGGCTACTCGACGAAGGACATTCACGGCAAGTTTTCGCTGCGCGCCTCGGTCACGTCGGAGCTCACGTTCCAGGATTGCCGGATCCCTCTCAAGAATCTGCTGCCGAACGTGGAGGGCTTGAAGGGCCCGCTCGGGTGCCTGAATCAGGCCCGCTACGGCATCGCCTGGGGCGGGATCGGCTGCGCGATGGCCTGCTACCATGAGGCGCTGAACTACGCCAAGACCCGCATCCAATTCGACAAGCCGATCGCGTCGTTCCAGATGGTGCAGGAGAAGCTCGCCTGGATGATCCGCGAGATCACGAAGGCCCAGCTTCTGGCATTGCAGATCGGCCGTTTGAAAGACGCGGGCCGCGTGCAGCCGCACCACATCTCGCTCGGGAAGATGAACAACATCCACATCGCCCGCGAGATCGCGCGCCTCGCCCGCGAGATCTTGGGTGCCAGCGGCATCACGGACGAGTACCAGTGCGGCCGTCACATGTGCAACATCGAGTCGGTCTACACCTACGAGGGCACGCACGACATCCACACGCTGGTCATCGGCGAGACCATCACCGGAATTCCTGCCTACAAGTAGCGTCCGCCGGCGGCCACGCCCGCGCCTAGAACGGGAAGAAAAACTGCACCAGGTATTCCTGATACTCCCCGATGAGCTCCTCGTGGTGATCCCGGAAGGACAGCTTGACCTCGGTGAACGGCACGGGAGCCAGATCCGCTTCGACGAGCCAGCGCCTGTAGAGGTCCCCGGATAGGTCGCGGTTCGGCTCCAAGTAGTCGAGCTTCCCCCGGACGTTGATCCCCCGCGCCACCCGATAGTCCAGCTCGGCGAACGCGGCCCAGAGATTCGCGGTACCCAGCGGCGCCTCTGCGGTGCCCCCCGCATACTCACCGATCGCGGTGAGCTTCCGCCAGGTGCTCATCGCGTAGAGGGCCCAGCGATCCTGGGTGGCCCCGGTCAGCTCGTGATACTGATGGAACCCCGAGAGCCCCGCCGAGAGCCGCTTCCCGGCGACGCCGACCTTGCCGGCGAGGGTCTGTGCCCGCTCGGCGCTGATTGTCCCCGAGCCGTTGGTGAACGAGAGCTGGCCGAAATACTTCGAGCTGGCCGAGCCGACCTCGAGCCCCGCGTCGTCCTTTTGCGAATCGTACGGCAGGAAATAGGGAGCCCGGACGTAGGAGGTATGGTCGTCCTGCCTCAACCCGAAAGGAAGCCGAAACCGGCCGAGCTTGGCGTAAAGCCCGTGCGGAAGCCCGTGAATCAGGCCGTAGAGCTCGCGCGCCTCGAACGCGTCGGGGTCGATCGTGATTCCGCGGCTCATGACCACGGTCAGATAATCGTGGGGCGTGAGGGCGACATTGAGCTGCCCCTGCATCGGGAAGAAGGTCGAGGACTGGAGCGTCCGGCCGCCGCTCTCATGCGAAGCGATGTAGAGAAGCCTCGTGTCGACCCCGATCGAGACCCACTCGCTCAATCGAGGATCCACCGTCACGTTGGCCCATTTCTGCTCGGTGTCCATCCCGTGGCGGTTCTTGCAGTAGAGGAAACCGAAATCGTTCCGCATCCCGCCGCCGTTCGGGTCGAAGTGACACGAAACGCAGGTCTTCCCCTCCCGCGAGGCGTACAAGGGCAACGCCCCCGCACGCATCGGAAGCGCCAGACCCAAAGCCATCATCGGAACGAGTGTGGGTACCAAGACGCGCTTCAAGAGACCGGAGAATCGAACCAAGGGTGTCACGTTGCCTTCCTCCCTCCCGCGAGTGAGTACGCCGGCTCCTTCAAACGAAACAACGCAAGGTAGAGCGCCGCGGCGGCGAGCAAGAGCCCCACCAACGCCACCCTGGTGAAGCCGAACCGATCGATAAAACCGCCGCCCGATCCCGCGACGAGCGCCACCACGGGCGCCGTGATGGCCGGAATCGCTCCCAACCATGCCGTGTTGTCCTCATGAGGGCAAAACGCCATCGAGAGATTGAACTGCGCCAGCCGGTCGGTGACGATGTAGAGCCCGGTGGCGAACGCGGTGACGTAGTAGAGCGCCGGGTGCGACCCCCAGATCGCCACGGCGAGCCCGACCGTGAGCGAGACCACGGACACCATCGCGACCTTTGCGTATCCGAAGCGGTCCCCTACGACCCCTGTCAGGATGCTCCCGATCATCTGCCCCGCCATGCACACCGCCGTGAAGACCGCGGAATCACGAGCCCTTAATCCAAAACGCTTCTCGGCGAAGACCGGATAATAGGAGATGAGGAGCCATCCGCCCACTGTAAGCACGACGATCGCGAGGTAGACCCGCACGCCGCCGCGATCGGAGAGCACTTCGCGCATATGGCGGATCACTGTCGCGACAGCCTGGCCCTGCGGCGCCGTGGCGCCAGGATCCTCCACGACCGGGAGAAAGAAGAAGGAGCCGACCGTCATGCAGATCCCGGCGACGAGGAACCCGACCGCGTAATTCTGGGGGAACGGCAGCGCACTCGAAAGGATTCGATTCGCGATCCATCCCCCGATGACCCCCATCAGGGTCTGGAAGAAGAAGATCGTCCCGAACGAGGTCGCCCGAAGCTCGGGGCGCGTCACCTTCCCGATGAAATTGATCCAGACCGGGATGAAGAGTCCCATGAAGCCCCACGCCGTTCCCCACAAGATGAGGAACACCGTGATGTCGAGCCCTGGGCTGGGCCGCCCCCAGATGCCGAACCAGATTGCCGCTAAAACCCACGGGATTCCGGAGGCGGCGTGAAAGACGAATACCGCCTGCTTGCGGAGCGGAAGGTGGCTCGTGAAGTGGGATCCGAAGGCGCCGGGCAAATACGCCATCAGCGTCCAGACCGCCGGCAGCGCACCCAGGACCGTGTTGGAAGCGCCGAGATGCGAGAGAAAGACGGGGACGATCGCGACGACCGAGATGAGCGCCAAGGAGACGCCCCAGAACGCCTCCACGCATAGAGCCCAGGTGACGTTTTTCCAGTGGCGCTCGAGAGGAAGCGTCATGGCGGCGTAGGCTAGCAGGTCGCCCCCTATGCCACAACGAAGGTGTGGGCGCTACCTTACCCGGTACACGAGCACCGCGCCGGCCGCCATCATGAGCGCGGCGTACCCGAACCCAAGGAGCGGATTGGCGAGCCATAGAGCCCCCACGATGAGGCTCGAAGCGAGATCGCCGGCGCCGTTCACAAGGCCGAGCACTCCGAACGCCGTCCCCCGCGTTTCCGCAGGGGCAAAATCGGCCGTCGCGGCTCCCTCGAGGGTGTCTTCCACGCCCGCGACGAAGCCCGCCAGGGCGAAGACCGCCGCGAGGACCCCGATGTCCGCGACTCCTCGCGCGAAGACGATACCGGCGGAGATCGCCATCGCGGCGCCGACCCCGTAGCCCAGCGCGAGTAGGCCGCGGCGACCGACGCGGTCGCTGAGCCACCCCACCGGAAACGGAGTCACGGCATAGACGACGTTGTGGACCACGAAGAGGAGCGCTCCGATCGCGGCCGCGTTGACCGGCCCGCGGCTCGGCGCGAGCACGTGTGCGGCGCCCATGATGAGAAGGGTATGCGCGAAGTCTCCAGCGCCGAAGATGCCGACCCCCACGAGATAACGCCGGAACGTGCGCGGAAGCCCGCGGATGGTCGCGAGGAAGCGCGGCACGTTCGGCCTCGTGCCCGTGCGCTCGGTCACGAAGGCCCACACGACAAGGCCGGAGAGAATGCCGGGCACGATGGAAAGTAGAAACACCCAGCGGAAAGGATCCGTGGGATGGCCGTCGAATCTGGACGCGAGCCAGGGAAGCGCCGCCGCCGCGAACAGCGGGCCGAGCACGGCGCCCACCGTGTCGCCGGCGCGGTGAAATCCGAACGCGCGGCCCCGCGCCTCGGCGGGCACCGATTGCGTGAGGATGACGTCGCGCAGGGGTCCTCGCGCGCCGCGCGAGATCCAGCCCACGGTCCGGGCGCCGAGAATCGCGATCCAGGAATTCGCGAGCGCGTAGGCCCCGGTGGAGATACCGGTGATGAGGTAGCCGGCGACGACGAAGGGTTTTCTGCGGCCCACGCGGTCCGAGATCCAGCCCGTGAGGAGCTTCACGGAGCTGGAGGCCGCGTCCGCGATGCCCTCGATGGCGCCGAGCGTGACCGGCGGCGCGCCGAGCGCGGCGAGAAAGGAGGGCAACGCCGCGGTCGCCGTTTCGTGTCCCAGGTCGGAGAGAAAGCTCGTGACCGCGAGCGCCCAGACGTTGCGGTTGAGCCAGCGCTGGGGCGCTTGGGGCGGCCCGGCGCCTTGGAGCGGCTCCGGCTCGCTCACTCCGCGATCTCCACCCAGCGCGCGAGGAGCTGGTCGAGCTGAGAGCGCGCGCGGCCGTACTCCTCGCTCGCTTCGCGGAGCGCGGCGAGATCCCCCTTGGCGGAATCGTCCTCCATCGCGGCGGTCAGCTCGGCGAGCCTCCGCTCGAGACCTGCGATCTCGGCCTCGAGCGATTTCTTGGCTCGGTCGCGCTTTCTCTGGTCCCGCTCGGCCCGATCCCGCTCCGCCCTCTGGAGCGCACGGGCCTCCTTTGTGGAACCGGACGAGACAGGACCCGCGGGCGTCTTCGGGCCGGGCTGGGACGTCTGCGGCGCGGCGGACGTCTTCGCCGCGACCGCCGCCGTTTTCCGCACGGCCGCGGGCGCAGGAGCGCCGCGCGTAGCCCTTCGCGCCTCCGCCGCGCGCTTCTCGCGGGCGTCGGTGAACGTGCCCCGGTAGGCGCGCGCTTCCCCCGCATCGAGCCACAGGATCTGAGTCGCGACCGCATCCAGGAAGTAGCGGTCGTGCGATACGACAACCAGCGTTCCGTCGTAGGCCTTGAGCGCCGCCTCGAGAGATTCGCGCGAGGCGATGTCGAGGTGATTCGTCGGCTCATCCAAAAATATCAGGTTGGGCCCGGACCAGATCAGTCGAGCCAGGCCGAGCCGTGTGCGCTCGCCCCCGCTCAGCGTGCCCACCTTGCGGTGAACCTCGTCGCCGCGGAAAAGGAACCCGCCGAGAAAATTGCGAACCTGGACCTCGTCGGTCGTCGGTCTCAGATCCCAGAGCGTGTCGAGGACGGACGCATCCGGGGACAGATCCTGGGCCTCCTGATCGAGTCCTGCCTGCTTCACGCCCGCGCCCCACTCCACCGTGCCTTCGAGCGGCGTAAGCTCGCCGTTCAAGACGCGCAGGAGTGTCGTCTTGCCCGTCCCGTTTCCACCGACGATACCGAGCCGGTCTCCACGCATCAGATCGAGCGAAAGCCCCTCGAACAGGACGCGCGATCCGTAGCCCATCGTAACGCCGCGGGTCGCGATCACATGCGAGCCGGAACGGGAAGCGTGTAGCCGATCGAACGTCGCGACCTCGTCGGTCTCCCCTCTCGGTCGCTCGAGCGGACCCTCGCGCTCGAGGCGCTTGCGGCGGCTCTGCGCCTGCTTCGTTTTCTGCCCCGCGATGTTCCTCCGGATGAAATCTTCCTGCCGCTCCCGCTCCTTCAAGTCCAGGGCGTAGCGCTTGGCCTCCTGTTCCATTCGCGCGTGCTTCTTCCGGGCGAACTGGGTGTAGTTCCCGGCGTGCTGCTCGAGCCCGCCGCGCTCGATCTCGGCAACCGACGTGCAGACCCGGTCCAGGAGGGTCCGGTCGTGCGAGACCAGCACGAACGGTTCGCTCGAACGGGCGAGGAAGTTCTCGAGCCATTCGGTCGCCGCCATGTCGAGGTGGTTCGTGGGCTCGTCCAGCAGGAGGAGGTCGGGCCCCGAGAGGATAAGCCGGGCGATCGCGACGCGTCCCTTCTCACCGCCGCTCAACGTCCGGAGGGGTTGCGCCCAAAGCGGCCGGCCGACACCCAGGCCCTCGAGAATCTCCTCCACGCGGTTGTCGATCGAGTGGCCACCCATCCGCGCGAAATGATCGTGGATGTGCCCCAGCTCGTGCGCGAGCGCGGTCAGCTCCTCCTCGGGCGCGTCGCCGCGTTTCAGAAGCTCCGCTCGAACCGCCTCCTCGCGCTCCATCAGCTCGAGCAGCTCGCGAAAGGCTTCGCGCGCATGCTCAAAGGCGGTTTCCTCGCCGTCGGGGTTGATCTTTTGGTCGAGCATCGCCACGCGAACCCGGAGCGAGACCGACCGCGTTCCACGCTCCGGTTGGACCGTGCCCGCCAGAATTCGGAGCAGGGTCGTCTTGCCGGTGCCGTTTCTGCCGACGAGGCCGACGCGCGCGTCGTCCCCGACACGGAGGGAGAGGTCCTCGAACAGGGTGCGGGCGCCGAATCCGTGTGTCACCCGGTCGAGACGGACCAGGATCATCCGGAAGGCTTCTTGCGCTTGGGGTCGCCGGAAGGCTTCTCGCTTCCGGTCCCGCGGCGCTTCTGCTTCTCCGCGTTCAGCCGCTTGAGCCGTTCCACAAGCTCGGCTTCGTGACCGCGCGGAACCCCTTCCCAGTATCGAGCGTCTTGAAGCTCGTCCGGAAGATAGCGTTGGCCGACGATGGCCTCTTCGAAGTTGTGGGCGTACTCGTAGCCCTTACCGTAACCGAGGTTCTTCATGAGCGGCGTCGGCGCGTTTCGAATGTGGAGCGGCACCGGGTACGGGGGCTTCTCGAGCGCATCGCGAGAGGCACGCCCGTAGGCCACGTAGACCGAGTTGCTCTTGGGAGCAAGGGCGAGATAGATGACCAACTGGGCGAGGGCTGTGTTGCACTCGGGCATCCCGAGAAAATGCACGGCGTCCTTGACCGCGACCGCCAGCCGAAGCGCCTCGGGATCGGCGAGACCCACGTCCTCGGAGGCGAATCGCATGAGCCTCCGCGCCACGTAGAGCGGATCTTCCCCCGCCTCGAGCATTCGCGCGAGCCAATAGAGCCCGGCGTCGGGATCGCTGCCGCGGAGGCATTTGTGGAGCGCCGAGATGATGTTGAAATGCTCCTCCCCCGCGCGGTCGTACGGGAGCATCTTCCGCTGGGCGGCCTCGCGCACTTCCGTTTCCGTGATGCCTCGCGCGCCCGCGCCCGCCGCGATCATCGCCGCCCCCTCGAGGATGTTGAGCGCGATCCGGGCGTCTCCCCCTGAGAGCCGAGCGATCAGCCTGTACGTCCCCTCCGCCACCTCGGGTTGGCGTCCTCCCAGGCCACGTTCCGGATCGGCGGCAGCGCGTTTCAGGATCTCGACGATCGCATCTTCGGAGAGCGCGGGCAGCACGATGACCTGCATCCGCGAGAGAAGGGCGTTGATGACCTCGAACGAGGGATTCTCGGTCGTGGCTCCCATCAGCACGATCGTGCCGTCTTCGACGTGCGGCAGGAACCCATCCTGCTGCGCCTTGTTGAACCGGTGGATCTCATCGACGAAAAGAAGCGTGGCGACGCCCCGGGCCTTCTTCTCCAGACGGGCGCGCTCGATCACCTCGCGAACTTCCTTCACACCCGACGTGACCGCGCTGAACGCGACGAAATGGCTCCCGCTCGCCTGCGCGATGAGGCGCGCGAGCGTGGTCTTTCCGGAGCCTGGGGGGCCCCAGAAAATCACGGACGGCAGCTCTCCCCGCTCGACCGCGCTGCGCAGGAGGCTTCCCGGTCTCAAGAGATCCCCCTGCCCGAGGAATTCCTCGAAGTCCCGCGGGCGCATCCGCTCGGCGAGAGGAGGCCTCTTGGCACGGCGGCGTCCCTCTTCGGGAAAGAGATCCAGAGGCTCGGTCATGAGATCGGTGCTCGCGGGGGTGCGCTCACCCCGGGAGGAAGGTAAGCTCGACGGTGCGGTGCCGCGGTCCGTCGAATTCGCAGAAGAAAATTTCCTGCCAGCGCCCCAGCCGGAGCTTCGAGTCCCGGACCGGGACCAGAGTCGATGTCCCGACGAACGCCGCCTTCACGTGGGCCGCGGCGTTTCCCTCGGCGTGGCGATAGTCGGCGCTCCAGGGGACGAGCCGGTCGAGGACGCGCGCCAGATCGGCCACGACGTCGGGGTCGGCTCCTTCATTCACGCAGATTCCGGCCGTGGTGTGGGGCACGTAGAGATGGAGCAGGCCCGAGCTCGCGAGAAGACCGGCCGCCTCGCTCCTGATGCGATCGCTTAGGGGGACAAATTCCGTGCGCGCACGGGTGTGAACTTCGAGAATGTGGCTGCCCTTGCCCAATCCATACCCCCGCTCTCGCGCCGGACGGTCACGCAGGCTGGAAAAGCTCGACGACGTTTCCGCAGCCGTCCTCGACCAGGATCTGTTTTCCGCCCGGACCCGAGACGATGTCGTTTCGGAACGTGATCCCGTCCCGCTTCATGGCCCCGACGCGAGCCTCGAGGTCCGAGACTTCCACCACGAGCCGGTTCCACCCTCCGGGAGTGGGCTTCGTTCCGTCCGGCATCGGCCGCGCGGCGGAGCTTTCCGGCCCGCTCAACCAGAGCGTCGTGTCGCCGAACGCCACCATCGCGAATGGCTTTCCCCGCCGTGCCGAAAGGCTGAACCCCAGCTTCTTCGTATAGAACTCCACGGCGCGATCGACGTCGTCGACCAGGTAGCGGACCACAGCCATGTCAGGACTCCCTGGGCTCCTCGGTGAATGGAACGTCGATCACCGAGCCGCGGTCGACGATGGGCTGCGGAGCCCGCTGGTGCGGCTCCCCCGGTCCGCCCCCTCCGCCCGGGCCGACCCGCGCGTCGGGTTCACGGGCCGCGATCCTCGCGGCGAATCGCACCAGACCGACCAGGACCCGGAGCGTGATGATCGCGAGAAGGAGGCGGATCAGAAACCGGAACATGGTCGTTCCCCGCGCCTGAAGCGGCGACCGCCGCCCTAGCGGGCCGCGTGGGCTCCCAGGAGCGGGACAGCGCGGGCGGTCAGATCCGAAACGGGGAGTGGGTTCAGCTCCGCCGTGGTCTTGAACGCCGCGATCCAGCGCTCGATCGTCTGGTCCTCACGCTTCGCCGCGAAGAACGTCCCTTTGTTCGTGAGCACGTCCCGCTCGAAATACGTGGGCAACGGGTAGTGCGAGCGCTCATGAGCCGGAATGTGATGCTCGAGCAGGTAGCGACGCTCTTCGATTTCCTCCGGGGGCATCGGCTCGTCCGAGGGGAGCGCCTTCAGAACCTGGTATGCGCGTAACGCGAGAAGCTCGTTCCACACGTCCGCGCTCGCGATCCCTCCTGCAGGAGTACGGTGGTAGTCGAAGAAGGGAGCGATGGTCCGCCGGAGGCCAAGCTGGTCCCCTAGAATAAGCGAGAGACGGGTCAAACGTGAGAGACCCTTGATGCCCGCGACTTCCGGCACCCGATTGGTATCCGCGAACCAGTACAGGAGCAGGAGGAAGTCACCCCGCGTCAAAGGGCCCGAAATCCTGATTGTCGATGGCGGGACCGCGGTGCTCACTCAGCTCCTCCTATGGATTTGCTAGGGCCGGCGCTCGCTCTGCCGGCGTACTTCGACGTTTCCGTTCGTGGTCGCAAGCGAGATCTTAGCACCCCCTCCGTTGATGGTGCCTCGAATCGACTTGGAGGTCATCATGCCGTGACTCGTGATCGGGTACGCGATCGCGACCCGCCCGTTCGTGGTCACAGCATCCAACGTCGCCTTGAGATCGTTCGGGAAGTAGGTCTGGACGTTTCCGTTCGTGGTCGTGAGCGCGATTCCTCCACTGGGGGATACGCTTCGGACTTCGGCGACGATGCTGCCGTTGGTGGTGCGCGCGGTCGCATCCCCAGCGATGCCCGTAAGCTCGATCTCGCCGTTTGTGGTCACGAGCGCGACCCCGCCGTGGACGTCCCCGACCTGGATGTCGCCGTTCGTCGTGTTCGCTTCCAACTGGCCCCTCACCCCATGGACCCGGACTTCGCCGTTGGAGGTCCCAAGCGTCAGGCTGGTCTCGTTCGGCACCTGGACGTAGTAGTTGATCTGGAGAGACGCGACCTTGCGCCCGAGGATGTCCCAGATTCCGATCGTCTCACGGCGCTTGGGAAACCGGCTCACGATGTCGATGCGCCCGTCCCGGACCTCCACGTCCGCCCTGAGCTCCTTCATGAGGCCTTCGGCCTTGGCTTTGTCTTCCGCCCTCACGCTGCGCGTGATCTGGATCCGGACCTCGTGCCGCGGCCAGCCCTCCACGGTGATCCGGCCGTTCTTGTCCTCGATGCGGATCTGCCCCCCGGGAGCGAACGGGAGGAGGCGTTCGGAAACGCGGCGTACCTCCGCCGCCTCCGCCCGGCCTGGAACCCCGCTCGAAGCGGCGATGACGAGGATCCCAAGTCCTAGGCCGGCGATTCTCTGCATGGAAGCGTTCATGGCTCCCCTCCTGGCGAACGTACGGGTAGAGGCTTCACCTCATTACGCCGGCCGGGAGGCCCGAGTTTCCTCCTCATACGCTGAAGCGGATGTTCAAGATATCGCCGTCCTGGACTTTATAGTCTCGGCCCTCGGTGCGCAAGAGACCCTGCTCCCGCGCTTTCGCCATGGTTTGGGACTTCGCTAAGTCGTCGTACCCGATCACCTCCGCGCGGATGAAGCCTCGCTCCAGGTCGCTGTGGATCGCGCCGGCCGCCTGGGGCGCCGTGGACCCCTTTGGGATCGTCCACGCCCGGACCTCGTCCGGACCGACCGTGAAAAAGGATAGGAGCCCGAGCGCGTCGAAGCAGATGTGGATCATCCGCGTGAGGCCGGGCTCTTCGATCCCGAGAACGCCCATGAATTCCCGGGCCTCCTCCTCGGGGAGCAAGGCCAGCTCCGCTTCGGTCTTGGCCGAGAGCGCGATCGCGCGGAGCGCGGGAAACCGCTGCACGAGCGGCCCGATCAGCAAGGCTTCCCCGGTTTTCATCTGCTCGTCGTCGGCGTTCACCACGAAGATCCAGGGCCGCATCGAGAAGAGCTGGAATCCACGGATGCTCCGCTCCTGCACCGCGCTCAACCCGGCGCCGCTCACGGGCCGCTCCGCCTCGAGCGCTATGCGCGCAAGCTTGAGCGCCTCGTGCTCGTTTGAGTCCTCGGGCTTCTTTCCAACCTTGATCGCCTTGTCGATCCGCTCGAGCCGGCGCTCCACGAGCGCCAAGTCCTCGAGCAAAAGCTCCCCCAGAAGCCAGGCCGCGTCCCTCGCCGGGTCGACCGTCTCCATCACGTGGGCCACGGACGGATCGGGGAACGCGCGCACGACCAACGCGTAGGCGTCCACGTCTCGAAGCGCCGTGAGCGCCGCGAGCGCTCCGCGTTCGCGGCCGCCCGTCTCGAGGGCCGGAGCGTCCACATAGTCGACCTTGGCCGGGGTGAACTTCTTCGGCTTGTACATCGCGCCCAAATGGTCGAGCCGGCGATCGGGGACGGAGACCGAGCCCAGGTGAACCTTTTCGCCGCGGGAGGAGGTGGCCTGGGCCTGGCCGCGGGTGAGCGCCTGGAACAGCATGGTCTTGCCGGCCTGGGGAAGGCCCAGGATTCCGATCTTCATGTGGCTATGGCGCGGGAGGCGCCGTCAGGCGCCTGGGCGGTGGGCGATCTGCAGGGCGAGGCTGTCGGCCTGCTCGCGGGCCCAAGGGGCGTCTTCGTCGTCCGGAAAGCGCTTGGCGTAGTCGAGGAAGATCGTACGTGCTTTCGCGAGGTGGCCGTCTTTCCGGTAGCCCTGGCCCAGCTCGAGAAATGCGGACCTCATCATGTCGCTGTCGGGGTAACGATCGAGGATCGTCTGCGCGTACTTCCGATCGGTCGCGTAGTCGTGCTCCTTCCGAGCCATCCGCGCGAGCCGGTAGAGCGCGTCGTCCGCCCGGCCGGACACGTTTTTCGGGTCGAGCGCGACGAATATCAAAAATCGCTTCCGTGCGTCGTCGAATAACCCGTGGTCCGCGAACCGGTCCGCCAGTCTGTAGATAAACTCCGCGCTGTCCTTCTTCGCGGGCTCTTCCGCGATCATCGAGCCTAGGGTGTTCCGTCCGGCGAGGTAGTCCTCGACCTGCGACATGAACTCCGGCGCGCGGTAATAACCGACGACGCGGTCCAGCTCCTCCCCCCTCTCGTTGAGCACCATGATGGTGGGATAGGCCATCGCCCGGTAGCGAGCGGCCGTCGTGGTATCGACTTCCGCGTTCAGCTTGGCGCAGGTGAACCGCTTGGAGAAGCGGATGAATGTTGGATCGACGTAGGTAGACTCTTCCAGAGCCTTACACCACGTTCACCAATCTGTGTAGAAGTCGAGGAGTATGGGCCGGTGATGAGCCTGCGCGTCGGCCAGCGCCGCGGCGAACGACTGATTCCACTCGATTCCCGCGGGGACCGGCTTCTTCGCCTGCATGCAGCCGATGGCGAAAACCGATACGGCAAGCGCTCCGGCGAACCATCCTCCAACGCGTGTGCTCATCGGCGCAAAGCCTCCGATTGGATGGGAGAACCGAACCGCAGGGATGATCCGCCAGCCCCATCGGCAAGTCAAGAGAGCGCTTAGAAAGCGCTGGCCCCGCGCCGCCGGGGCTCCCTATCATGAACAGCGTATGTACCCGGTGGAGGTCATCCGATGAGCGCCTGCCATTTCTGCGGAACGTCGCTCGATCCCAAGATGCGGATCGTCCGGGACGCCGAGTGCCCTTCGTGCGGGCGGGACCTGCACGCCTGCGTCCAATGCCGGCATTTCGACCGGAACGCGCACAACATGTGCCGCGAGCCGCAGGCCGAATGGGTCACGGACCGCGAGCGGCGAAACTTTTGCGAATATTTTTCCCTCAATCCAGCGGGCAAAGGGGGCACCGGGAAGGACCGCGCGTCCACCGCGCGCTCCAAGCTGGATCAGCTCTTCAAAACCAAGGAGCCTGACCCCGAATGAAACTCAACGTGCTCGTTTTCGGGCCCCACCCCGACGACGCCGAGATCGGCGCCGGGGGCCTCCTGCTCAAGATGAAGGACCTGGGCCACACGACCGGGATCGTGGACATGACCCGCGGAGACATGGGATGGGGCACACCGGAGGAGCGGGACCGCGAATCCGTGGAGGCCGCGAAAATCCTCCAACTCGACGTGCGGGTGAATCTGGACCTGGGCGACAATCGGATCGAGGACACGTTCGAGAATCGCTGCAAGGTGGCCGCCGTGATTCGAAAATACACGCCGGAGATCCTCTTCGCCCCCTACTACGATCTGCCGATCGGGCGGGGGCTCGGGCACAACGATCATTTCAAGACCGGGATTCTGGTCGCGCAGGCGTTCAACCTCGCGCACCTCGCGAAGGCGCCGGTGGAGGGGGATCCCCATCAGGCGAAGGCGCTTTATTACTACTTCATCCCGCCGGGGATGCGCCCGACGTTCACTGTCGACGTGAGCCGCTATTTCGAAAAGTGGATGGCAGCGCTCGCCTGCCACAAGACGCAATTCCAGAATCCCGACAAGCCCAAGCCGAAGTCGCCCGTCCCCGAGGTCGCCGAGTACATCGGGACCCTCTCAAAGACACACGGCTGGGCGATCGGCGCGCGCCACGCCCAATCCTTCCTGGCGACGTCTCCCCTTCGGATCACGGACCCGATGGACCTCGTGCGGGAGGTCCAGCCCCGGCCCTGAGAAACGCGCTCACTTGCTCCGCGACGCGGCTCGGCTCCGTGATCGGAGGCGCGCACGCGTGATCGCCGCAGACGTAGAGCGCCGCTGCGGGGCTCGCCGGAAATTGGATGTCCCCCCAGCGCGCCGCTTTCCCTCCCTTTGGATAAAACCTCAACACCTTGTCCGGGGCCTCGACCCGGAAGCTCGCTCGCTTGAGCGCCGCCGCCGCGCTCGAGGCGCCCACGACCGCGAGCCGAAGAGGTGTCGCTTGCATGCAAAGCGCCAGCTGGGCGCGGGCGGGGTCGATGACCACCGTTCCGCCGGAACGCAAGTAGGCGAACGCGCGCTCCGCCCTCGCGAGGTCCTCGGCCCGTTCCTCGAGCCGGTAGAGCCTCAGGAACAGCGTCGCGGCTTCCACGGTCGCGTCGGCCGGCTTGTCGCCCGCGAGGAGCCGTCCCGACTCCGACGTATCCAAGGGTGCGTAGCGGAACCCGCCGCCCACGCGATCCTCCAGGTGGGAGGCCGTCCATTCGGCGAGGGCACGCGCCCGCGTGAGATGCCGAGGTCCTCCCGTCACCTCGTACGCGTCCAGGTATGCGAGAGCCGCGAGCACCTGGTCGTCCAGAAGCCCCGGCGCGATTCCCCGAGCGCCCGCCATCGCATGGTAGAGCGATCCGTCCGGCGCGCGCTGTTTGGCCCATAGCCGGTCGAGCGCCCGGATCGGCCGGACCACCATGCTCTCGTCCCATACGGCGAGGAGCACGCCCTGGAGAATCGCCGAAGCCATCCGCGCGTTGGCATCGGCGTAGAAGGTCGAGTCCACAGCGGGGATTCCGAGCTTCCGGCGGTAGATCTCGCTCAGGTTGTAATAATCCTCCCCCGCCGTGAACGCCTTCGAGGGCTCGCGGCTCCCAACGTCGGCGTCCTGGCTCCCAAAATATCCGCCCGCGCGCTCGTTCCAGAGCCACCGGGTTGCGTAGCGCTCCGCCTTTCGGGCCCCATCGAGGTATTTCTTGCCGCCCGTCGCGCGGCTGACCTCGAGGCAGGACTCGATCGCTCGCGCGTTGACGTCGAGCATCTTCTCGAAGTGAGGATGGGACCAGTCCGACTGGGTCGCGTAACGGTAGAAACCGCCCCAGACGGAGTCTTGAAGCTGGAGGAGCCCGTCGACGGCATGGACCGCCATGTCCCGGAACGCCGGATCCTTGCGGGCCGTCGACAAGCGCAAGAGAAGCGAGACCGCGTCGGGGTTGTGGAACCGTGGCTCCCCGCCGAATCCCCCGTGCTCTTTGTCCTCCGATTCCTTGAGCACGTCGACCGTCCGGTCGACCAATTCCTGCGTCTGCACGAGCGATGCCGAATCGATCGGTTCGCTCTTCCAGGTCGCCCGGACACCGCGTTCCGCCTCCGCGAGCTTCCGATCCAGATCGACCTTGTTCTTCCGGTAGAGATCGCGGATTTCCCCGAGCATCTGCCTGACCTGGCCCGGTGGGAGGTAGGTTCGCGCGACCAGGACGTGACCCTCGGGGCTCAGGATCGCGGTCGTGGGCCAGCCACCCGCGATGTAGCGGTCCCGCACGTCGGGACGGCGGTCGGCATCCACCCGGATCGGGATGAACTCGCTGTTCAGAGTCTGGATCACGGCGCTGTCGGAGTACGAGGTTTCATCCATGATGTGGCACCAGTGGCACCAGACGGCCGTGATGTCCAGGAACACGAGCCGCTTCGTCCGCTTCGCTTCCTGGAAGGCAGCCGGGCTCCATTCGCGCCAATGAATCTCGTGATCGCGCTTCACGCGCGGGCCGCTCCGCAGCCCCTCGCGGTCCCCGGGAGCCTGCGCCAGGGCCGCGCCGGGCATCGTGCAGAAGGCGAGCGCAATCAAGAGAAGCGCGGCGAGAACCGGGAAACCGGGCCTGGAGCGGGTGGTCATTCCGGCTTGCTCTTCCCCCGCCGTCCGTTCAGGTACCGCTCGAGATCGTCGGGCGTGCGCAGCAGCACTTTCTCGCCGGGTCCCGCGTAGCGCTCGCATTCGGCGGGGTCGTAGTCGCGGCAGATCTCCGGCCGCAGCTCGTAGTGGGTGCATCTCCCCTCGACGAGCCACTCGCATGGAGTGTCGAACTGGATCAGCCAGTCCCCTTCCCAGTCGATCATGACGGAGACGTTCTTGTGGAGCAGATACCACCGGATGTTTTCGAAATCGTGCCGGCTTCGGGGGGTATCGATCTGGATCGATACGTAGCGGCAGCAGTGATCACACCCCTCGCAGGGATTCCCCGCCGGCAACGCGATCCGCCCGCTCGGAAGGAGCGGCAGCCCGATGGGCGCTCGCGGCGGCCGCAGGGGCTCGGTCCTCTCGCGGTCGATCGGAGCATGGGGGTTGGCGCTGTGCCGCCCGGTTCGGTCCTTGCGTGTCGGCATCGGCTACTCCATTGGCTGCGGTGGACGCCCGCCGGAAAGCCGCCGGCGTAGAATGGGCCGGCTGCGCGAGCGCCGAACGACTTCTCGAAATCCCGCCTTCTCGAACGCCGAAAGAAGCCCGGTGTAGACCCAGGGGTCGGCGGCGCGCTTCCCGCGGGTGTCCGTCGGGTAGCCCTCCAGCAGCCTGGCGCCCCGCCTGCGCGCGTAGGCCGAGGCGGCGCGAAGGAGCTTCACCGTGAGCCCTGCCCCGCGATGCTCGCGCGCGACGAAGAAGCACGGGATCGCCCAAACCGGTTTGTCGTCGACCGGGTGAAGAACCCGAGAATGCTGGAGCCTTGGATACTCCTCGCGCGGCGCCAGCGCGCACCAGCCGACCGGCTCCGCGTTCGCGTAGGCGAGGAGCCCGGGCGGCGGCCCCTTCTTCACCAGTCGCCGAAACGCGCCGCGATTCCGGCTTCCCCATCCACCGGAAAACTCGCGTCCCCGGCGCCGCCAGTACATGCACCAGCAGCCGCGACAAATACTGTTCGTCTCGAACAGCCGCTTGAAGTCGTCCCAGCGCTTCGGGGTCAACGGTTGGATGACGAGCCTGCCCGTCCGCACATTCGAACCCTAACACGGAACGATACACAGGCGTCTAGCGAACGATACCGCGGCGCTCCCTGGATCCGGCGATTTGCGTTTGAAGCGGTGCTGTTAGACGGTGGCACAGGACTTGATGAGAAGCCGGTGGGAGTCTCACGTCCGGCCACCCCGAGGAAGGGAGAGGTAATGAAAACGATCCGGATAACCAGGGCGCCCCTGCTACGCACGCTTTCGGTAGCCGCCGCGTTCAT
>DASXTQ010000048.1:0-23886 GCA_036505295.1 Candidatus Eiseniibacteriota bacterium | reverse complement strand
GCACGCGCCACCGCCTGCAGCGCGTCGCCCACGCTGATCCAATCGAGGCAGTCCATGCGCGCGCATTCGTGCCGGTGGCAGGGACGGCACCAAATCTCGCGCGAGAGCAGTTGATGCCCCTCGCTCGCCGGATACGGAAACCATATCTCGGGCTCGGTCGGCCCGAGGATACCGACCGTGGGCACCTGAAGCGCGGGGCCGGCATGGATCGGGCTGCCATCGACCGTAACGAGCGCGTCGAGCGCGGCGATGACGCTCCAGTAGTCGCGGAGCGGCAGCCCGCCCATCACGGGAGCGTCCAGACCGGCTTTCCCGCCCGCGGCGATCCGGTGCGCCAGGGCTTCCTCGCCGGGCCCCGCGAGAACGACCGCGCGTGCCCCGATGCGCGGCAGGGCGCGCACGAGCGCGGCGAACCGCTCCTCGGGCCATCGCTTCGCGGGCCATCGATTCCCGGCGTGGATTCCGACGCGGGGCGCGCCGGCCGGGAGTACCGATTCGAGACGCGCGCGCCCTTGCTCTCGCTCGCGCTCGGTGAGGTTGATACGCGGCGGGTGGAGCGCCGGCTCCATGCCGAGAGCCTCGAGGGAGCGGAGGTGATGGGCGATCGCGGAGATCGGCTCCGAGACGGGCGGGACCACGTGGGTGTAGAGCCGCCGGCGCGTGCGGCGCGCGGGCCCCACGCGAACCGGTGCTCCGGTCCATGCCGCAAGAAGCGCGCTTCTAGGGTTCCCGTAGAGATCGATCACCCAGTCATAGCGGCGCCGCCGGAGACCCCAGAGGAGGCGCGGCGAAGCCGGCAGCAAGGATCCCAGCGTACGGTCGAGCACGAGCACGCGATCGATCGCCGGGTGGTTGGCGGCCGCCTGGGCCGGCGCCTCCTCGGCCAGAAAATCGATCGAGCACGCAGGGAACCGTTCGTGGAGGGCCTCGATCACGGGAAGGACCAGGATTGCGTCCCCGATCCTGCGCAGCCGCGTGACCAGCACGCGCCGGGGCGTCGGAACCGCGGGGCGATTGCCGCCGCGCTCATCCACTCCGGGTGCCCTCGGATCCCGCCGCGTTCAGGAGCCCGATACGCCGGATGAGATCGCTTGTGGCGTGGTGCTTGGGATCCCCAACGATCACCGTGCGGACGTCGAGCGCCTGCGCGATGGCCCGTTCCGGGACGCTCTCCACCGTGTAATCGGTGCCTTTGGCGTGGATCGCGGGGCGCAACCGACGGAGGACCTCCCCGACCGAGTCCTCCTCGAACCAGGTGACCCAATCCACGCATTCGAGCGCGGCCACCAGCTCGATGCGCTCCTCGAGCGGCGTGAGGGGACGGCCGGGTCCCTTGAGCCTGCGGGCGGAGGCATCGGAATTCACGGCGACAAGGAGCGACGTACCGGATTCCTTCGCGCCTGCGAGATAACGGACGTGGCCCACGTGGATCAGATCGAAGATTCCGTTCGCGAGGACGAGCCCTTCGCGCGTCGCGGGAGAGCCCTTCAGGCTCCGTTCCAGCGACGAGAGCTCCTGGACCTTCTCGGACCGGACGCTCATCCGGTCACCTTGGGAGCGGCGTGGGTGCGAATCGCGTCCACGAGCTCCTTGCGGCTCACCGTGGCGGTTCCGCGCTTCATCACGACCACCGAGGCGGCGTACGTCGCGAGGAACGCGGCCTCGAGCTGCGAGGCCCCCGCGGCGAGGGCAAGGGCGGCGGTGGCGGAGACGGCATCCCCCGCTCCGGTCACGTCCGCGACATCCGATGACCCCACGATTGAAACTCCGACCGGACGGCTCCCGCGCTGGAAGAGGAGCATCCCGTCGCTTCCCCGGGTGATCCAGACGGCGTGCGCGCCGCCGTTTCGCACGAGCGCTTCACCCGCGCGCTTCAGGACCGGAGCGCGAAGCGACGGCAGGTGCATCGCATCCAGAACTTCGTGCTCGTTCGGGGTGAGCAACGTGGCGCCACGGTAGGCGCGGAGATCGTAGCGGGAATCGACCACGACGGGAATATTCGCCCGCTTGGCTTCCTTGATGGCCGCACGCCGGAGCCCCGGGCTCAGGACCCCGTAGCCATAGTCGGAGAGAAGCACGGCGTCCGCGTGGCGAACTGCCTCGCGAGCCGCGCGGGTGAGGCGCCGTTCGGCCTCCCGCGAGAGGGGCTCGGTGTGTCCCCGATCGAGACGCACGATCTGCTGGCGCGCGGCGTGGCTCGAGCCGGCGAGAATACGCGTCTTGACGATCGTGCCTCCGCGCGGGTCGCGGTGGAACCATCGGGTCGGCAATCCGTTCGCCCGGAGCGCCCGGGCGAGCGCTAAGCCGGCTGCGTCGCCACCGAGCCTCCCGACGACGAGGGGGGCACCGCCGAGCGCCCGGACGTTCATCGCCGCGTTCGCGGCCCCGCCCGGCACCCGCCGCTCCTCCTCGTGTTCGAGGATCAGCACCGGCGCTTCACGGGAGATCCGCGCGGAGCGTCCGACCCAGTACTCGTCCAGCACGAGATCGCCGATCACCGCCACCTTCCGGCGACGCAGCCGATCGACAAGGTCGAGGAGCGCCTCCTTTCCGGGCGGCGCGGCCCCGGCCCGTCGGTCGCCCGCGGGGCGGCGATGCACGGACGTCATCCGCGCGTCATGTGCGCGGCAGCCTCGTGAAGCCGCCCACGAGCCCAGCGATCCGCTTCGAGGATCGATTCAAGGGTGAGCGGCCCCTCGGGACGATGCGCGCCCAGCACCTCCTCAACGAGGGGCATCAGATCCCCGAAGCGGATTTTCCTGTCGAGGAATAGCCGGACCGCTTCCTCGTCCGCCGCGTTCAGGACGGCCGGTGCGGTCGCTCCCGTCTTCAGCGCTCGCCGCGCGAGCGCGAGCCCAGGGCATCGGTCCGGGTCGGGCGGCTCGAAGGTGAGCGTCGCCAGATCGGCGACGCCAAGGCCGGGAAGCTCCGAGGTCCAGCGCTCGGGATAGCTCAAGGCATACAGGAGCGGGAGGCGCATGTCCGGAACCGACAGCTGGGCTACGATCGATCCGTCCACGAATTCCACCAGGGCGTGCACGATCGATTGCGGGTGGATGAGGACGTCCACGCGATCAGGCGGGAGATCGAAGAGCCAGCGCGCTTCGATCACCTCGAACCCCTTGTTGACCAACGTGGCGCAGTCGACGGTGATCCGTTCTCCCATGGACCAGGTCGGGTGCTTGAGGACCTCTTCGGGCGTCGAGTCGACAGTGCTGCGCGGATCCCGCCGCAGAAAAGGCCCCCCCGAGGCCGTGAGGGTGACGCGACGCACGTCCGACACCGGTCGGCCGGCGAGGCACTGAAAGACACCGCTGTGCTCGGAGTCGACCGGCATCATCATCCCACCCGACCGCTTCGCGACCGCGGTCAATAGCTCCCCGGCGAGAACCACCGACTCCTTGTTCGCGAGCGCCACACGCTTGCCTCGCGAGAGCGCGGAGACGGTCGGTTTGAGCCCGATGCTGCCGACGACCGCGTTGATGACGACGTCGGCCTCGCTGTCCTCCGCGAGCGCGGTCAGCGCGGACTCCCCTTCGAGCACCTCTCCGTTCTTCCAGCGGTCGCGCGCCCGGCGGGCCGCCCCCGCGTCCACGAGGGCGATCCGGCGAACCCCGAACCCGTCGGCAGCGCGGATGAGCGCGGCGTCGTTCGACCGCGCGGCCAGAGAGACAATCCGGATCCGATCCCGGTACGCTCCGGCAAGATCGAGCGCCGCGGATCCAATCGAGCCCGTGGCTCCCAAGAGCGCGACACGGATCATCGTCCGAGAACCTGCCACACGAGGTAATAGTAGACGAGCGGAGCCGCGAACAGCAGGCTGTCGAAGCGATCCAGCACGCCGCCGTGCCCGGGGATCAGGCTCGAGGACTCTTTCGCTTCCGCGTCCCGTTTCAGGAGCGACTCCACCAGATCGCCGAGCTGCGCGAAAACCCCGACGAGCCCTCCGAGCACGAGCGCCGAGGGCCACGAAAGGTACGGGGCA
Organism: Candidatus Eiseniibacteriota bacterium; assembly: GCA_036505295.1. Classification (GTDB taxonomy): domain Bacteria; phylum Eisenbacteria; class RBG-16-71-46; order SZUA-252; family SZUA-252; genus WS-7. The sequence goes on along the minus strand of DASXTQ010000048.1, from coordinate 19,901 downwards.
AACCACACGCGAGCGACGGCGCCGGCCGCGATCGCCGCCAGGAGGCCGCCCACCGCTCCTTCGACCGACTTCTGCGGGCTCACCCCCGGCGCCAGGCTGTGCCGCCCCCACGCGCGCCCCACCAAGTAGGCCGCGGTGTCGCACGTCCACGCCAGGAAAAAGGGCAGGAGGGCAAAGGACATCCCGAGCGAATACGGCAAGCCGAGGGACCAAGGCAGCTCCCGAAGGGCGCAGACGTGCGCGCCGAGCCAGCCGATGTAGAGGACGCCGAGGACCGTGGAAGAGGCGTTCACGAGCGTCTGCTTGCTCGCCCCGCGTCGAAGCTCCGCGAGGAGCATCGCGACGAGCAACACCGTGAAGAGCCCGGCCAGGTGCCACTCCTCCGTGCGGTGCGTGCGGAGCCGCACGTAGATTCCGACCGGGAACAAGAGAGCGGCGCTGAACCCCGACTTCCAATGGGGTGCTAAGCCCTTCGAGGCCATCATCTGGTAGAACTCGCGCAGCGCGAGTCCGATCATGATCAGCGTGAACCCGAGGTAGACGAGCCCGCCGATACGGGCCATCAGGACGAGCAACGGCAGGAAGACGACCGCGCTCGCCACGCGAAGAAACAGCGAGCGATCCTTCGCGGACGCCGAGCTTACGCCCAGCTCCTCCTCGCGGGACTCAGCGAGTTCTGCCAAAGCGACGGCTTCTTCGTTGGAAGTCATAGACCGCCTGGAATAGGTGCTTCCGCCGGAAATCGGGCCACAAGACGTCGGTGACCCAGAATTCCGCGTACGCCAGCTGCCAGAGGAGAAAGTTCGAAACGCGCAACTCACCGCTCGTGCGGATGAGGAGGTCCGGATCGGGAAGGCCGTCCGTGTCGAGCATTCCCGCGAAAAAATCCTCATCGATCGCGGCGGGCGCGATTCTGCGCTCCCGGTCCTGCTCGAGGATGCGCCGCACCGCGTCGACGATCTCCGCGCGTCCCCCGTACGAAAGCGCCAGCACGAGAACCAACCCGTCGTTTCCGGAGAGGTAGCTCCGCGTGGATTCCAGGATCTTTCGACTCCGCTCGGGGAGCAGATCCACACGGCCGATCGTGCGCAGCTGAACGTTGTTCCGCTTGAGCTCCTCGCGCTCCTCCCGGAGCACCTGCTCCAGGATTCGCATGAGGCCGCTCACCTCTCGCGCGCCCCGGTCCCAGTTCTCGAGCGAGAAGGTGTAGAGCGTGAGCACCTTGATCCCAAGCTCGACGGAGCCTTCGACCACTTCGCGCACGGCGCGGCGTCCGGCGCGGTGCCCCATCAACCGGGGCAGCCCGCGGCGTTCCGCCCAGCGCCCGTTTCCGTCCATGATGATGGCGATGTGCGCGGGCGTGGGACGCTTCAGCACCTGTTCTAACGTCGGTGCCGCTTTCGAGGGATTCATCGCTACCGAATACACGGCAAAGAAAACGGGCCCGCGGACGTCCGGTCCTTGAGCCCGATCACGATGGCACAGCGTCCCGCGGCGTCCGGTAACCGGTCGAGCCCGGCGCGGCGAGGGTCCAGGGTTTTAGACCTCCATGACTTCGGCCTGCTTCTTCCCGAACAGCTCATCCAGAGCCGAGACATAGCGATCGGTCAGCTTCTGGATTTCAGCCTGAGCCTTCTTGGAGTCATCTTCCGAGATTTTGTGCTCCCTTTCCAGCTTTTTCAGTTCGTCATTCGACTCGCGCCGGATGGTCCGGACGCGGACCCTTCCGTCCTCGATGATCTTCCCCAGGACCTTCACGAGGTCCTTCCGCCGCTCTTCCGTCAGCGTGGGAAGCACCAGGCGCACCACCGAACCATCGTCGGTCGGATTGAGGCCCAGGTCGGAACGCTGGATCGCCTTCACGATCTCGGTCAGCACCGCCCGTTCCCACGGCTGGATCATGATCATCCGTGGCTCGGGCACGCTCAGGCTCGCCACCTGCTGCAGCGGAACCGGGTTGCCGTAGTACTCGACCTTGATCCCGTCGAGGAGCGAGGTCGTGGCCTTGTTCGTCCGGATGGTCGCCACCTCATGCCGAATCGTCTCGACCGCCTTCTTCATGCGCTCTTCGGAGTTCTTGATGAGCTTCTGGTCCATCCTTAGACCTCCACGAGTACCCTGGTCCCCACGGGCTCACCGTGCAGCGCACGCACAAGGTTTCCCGGCACGGTCACGTTGAACACGACGATGGGAAGCCGGTTGTCCATGCCCATGGTGAACGCCGTCATGTCCATTACCTGCAACCGACGGTCGATCACCTCCAGATAGCTCAGCGAATCATACCGGACCGCGGCGGGGTTGCGCATCGGGTCCTCGGAAAACACGCCGTCCACTTTCGTGCCCTTGAGGAGGACATCGGCGCCGATTTCCACCGCGCGAAGCACGGCCGCGGTGTCGGTCGTGAAGTAGGGATGACCCGTGCCCGCCGCGAGAAGGACGACCCGTCCCTTCTCGAGATGACGGACGGCGCGGCGGCGGATGTAAGGTTCGGCGAGCGCCCGCATTTCGATCGCGCTCAGGACGCGGGTGACGAGTCCCTGGCGTTCGAGGGCGTCTTGTAACGCGATCGCGTTGATCACCGTCGCGAGCATGCCCATCGAGTCGGCGGCCGCCCGGTCGACACCGTCGGAAGCGGCCGAGGTGCCACGGATGATGTTTCCGCCGCCGATGACCAATCCGAGCTCGATGCCGCCGGCGACGCCCTCGCGGATCTCCCCCGCCAGGCGCCCGAGCGCGGTTGCGTCGATTCCATGGCCGGCACCGCCGGCAAGGACCTCACCGCTCAGCTTGAGAAGCACACGGCGGCGGGAAGCTGCCACGGCGTCAGTTCTCTCCGATGCGGAACTTGGTGAAGCGGCGCACGACGATGTTTTCCCCGAGCTTCGAGACCGCCTGATCCACGAGATCCTTCACCTTGCGGTCCGGATCCCGGATGTACGGCTGCTCCAAAAGACAGATCTCTTCGTAGTACTTCTCGATCTTTCCCTCGACGATCTTGGCCAGGATCGCCTCCGGCTTTCCGGTGGCCCGGGCCTGCTCGAGCAGGATGGCGCGCTCGCGTTCGATCAGCAAAGGGTCGACGCTCTCCCGGTCCACGGCGCGCGCCCCTGTGGCCGCGGCCTGCATGGCCAGGTTCTTGGCCAGCTCGCGGAAGTCGTCCGTGCGGGCCACAAAATCCGTTTCGCAATCCAGCTCGAGAAGCACGCCGAGCTGGTCTCCCGGATGGATGTAGGAGTAGACGATGCCCTGCTTGGCCGCGCGGCCCGATTTCTCGGAGGCCCGCGAGAGACCCTGTTTGCGCAGGAAGTCGATCGCTCTGTCGATATCTCCATTCGTTTCGGCGAGAGCCTTCTTGCACTCCATCATGCCCGCGCCGGTCCGCTCGCGTAAGTCCTTCACGAGCGAGGCCGTGATCGTCATCGAGTACTCCTTCCTAGCGTTGGATCGGGTTTTGATTCCGGAAGACGAGTGGGATCAAGCGCTCGCGACGGCGTCAGGCTGCGCCGGCGTTTCGGCCGGGAACTCCGGCGCCACCACGTCGGCTCCCTCTTGGGCCTCCTGACGGGCGCTCAGGATCGTATCGCTCACGAATCGGGCAAAGAGCCGTATCGACCGGATCGCGTCGTCGTTCCCGGGAAGAGGATAATCCACGACATCCGGGTCGCAGTTCGTGTCCACGACCCCGATCACGGGGATGCCCAGGCGGTTCGTCTCGGCGACGGCGATCCGCTCCTTCTTGGTATCGATAACGAAAATCGCGGCCGGCAGCTGCGTCATCTCCTTGATGCCCGTGAAGATCTTCGCGAGCCGGGTCCGCTCCTTCTCGATCTGAGATTGCTCCTTCTTGGAGAGCTTCTCGAGGGTTCCGTCTGCGGCCATCTTCTCAATGTCCTTGAAGCGGCGGATGTTCGATTTGATCGTCTTGAAGTTTGTAAGCATCCCGCCAAGCCAGCGCTCGTTCACGTAAGGCATGCCGGAGCGCTGAGCCTCGTCCTGAATCGCGTCCTTCGCCTGCTTCTTCGTGCCGACAAAGAGGACGGCGCCCCCTCGGCGAGACACGCCCTCCAACATCGCCCGGGCGTCGGCGAGGGCCTTGAGCGTCTTTTGGAGATCGATGATGTAGATGCCGTTGCGCTCGATGAAGATGAACTTCTTCATTTTGGGGTTCCACCGCCGGGTCTGATGCCCGAAATGGACGCCCGCTTCGAGAAGCTCTTTCATTCCGATTTCAGCCAAGGAACCCTCCGTCTTGATCCGCCGCTCCTTCCACCCGAGAGGCCACCCCATGGGGAGACCGGCCGCTCGGTCCGGAGCGTGAGTGATGGCGGCGGCGCAGACAGCTCCGCCCGCCTGAAGCTTACCCGTCGTCGTTACCGCTTCGAGAACTGGAACCGCTTGCGGGCCGCGGCCTGCCCGTATTTCTTCCGCTCTTTCATGCGAGCGTCACGCGTGAGGAGTCCTTCCTTGCCCAGCGGTCCCCGAAGGGATGGATCAACCCGGAGGAGCGCCCGCGCCGCTCCGAGGCAGATCGCGCCGGCCTGTCCGGTCAGACCGCCGCCACGGACGCTGGCGACGAGATCGAACTTGTCGGCGACGTTGCTCGAGATAAGCGGTTGAAGGGCGATTCGACTCAACGCAAGGCGTGAGAAGTACTGATCGAGATCCCTTCCGTTCACGATGCGCTTTCCGGTGCCCTGCATGAGCCGGACCCGGGCGATCGAGGTCTTTCTGCGTCCTGTTCCCATGAATTCACTCATCAGCGATGACTACCTCCCTAGACCTTGGAATCGATCCGGGGGAGCGGTCGCGGCGACTGCGCGACATGCGGATGCTCCGGCCCGGCGTAAATCTTCAGCTTCTTGATCATGGCGCGTCCCAGCTTGTTCTTGGGCAGCATCCCCTTCACGGCCAGCCGGATGATTTCCTCCGGCTTGTCGGCTTGCACGTCGCGGAAGCGGGTCAGCTTGTGACCGCCCGGATAAAGCGAGTGCCTGAAATAGATCTTCTCGTCGCGCTTTCGCCCCGTCACGCGCACCTTCTCCGCATTGACCACGACCACGTGATCCCCGACGTCGAGGTGCGTCGAGTAGGTGGGCTTGCGCTTCCCCTTGAGCACGCTCGCGATCTCGCTCGCCAGCCTGCCCAGGATTTGCCCCTCGGCGTCGGCCACAAACCAGTCCTGCACGATCTCCGAGGCGCGTACGGAATACGTGCCCATTGGATCCAACCCTCCTCAAGATAAGTATGGTGCAAACGCCAAAGATTACCGGTACTTGGAATCCGTGTCAACGGCGGCGAGCAGGAAATGCGGGGCTCGGTGGATCCCCCGCTCCGTGATTATGGCGGTCACGAGGCCGGCCGGGGTCACGTCGAAGGCCGGATTCCGTGCAGGAACGCCGGCGGGAGCGATTGGAATCCCCTGGAATGCAAGGACTTCGGATGGATCGCGTTCCTCGATGGGTATGGCCGCGCCGGAGGGACATTCGGGGTCGCACGTGGAGGTAGGCGCGACCACGACGAACGGAATCCCGCGCTCGCGCGCGGCGAGGGCGAGCGGGTACGTGCCGATCTTGTTGGCTACGTCCCCATTCCCCGCGATCCGGTCCGCGCCGACGACGACCGCCTGGATCGAGGTCGCCGCCAACAGGGAGGCCGCCGCTCCGTCCGCGACGACCGTGACCGGGATCCCCTCGCGTTGAAGCTCCCACGCGGTGAGCCGAGCGCCTTGCAGGAGCGGGCGCGTTTCGGTCGCCCAAACCGAGACGTCGCGGCCGCTCCGGTGAAGCTCGAGCAGGACTCCGAGCGCCGTCCCCCCGCCTCCCGTCGCGAGCCCGCCGGTATGGCAGTGCGTAAGAAACCGCGTCTCGTCCCGAAAGAACGAGGCTCCCCAGCGGGCCATGGCGCGGGAGGCCGCGCGATCCTCCTCCCAAATCGCGAGCGCTTCGGCGAGGATCGCCTGGACCCACGTCTCCGCGCCTGCGCCCGCCGCCAATCCTGCGTTGTCGAAGCGCGGCGCGGCGGTCTTCTCGGCCGCGCGAAGCACCCGATCGACCGCCCAACCCATGTTCGCCGCCGTGGGACGGGAGGAGCGGATCGACCGGGCGGCATCGCGAAGCGCCTCGGCGCCTCCTCGCGGGGAGAAGGTATCGGTTCCCGGCCGATCGCGACCGTCTTCAGCCCGCACGATCCGGCGCGCTTCGAGCCAGAGCCCCAAGGCCGCCGCGATTCCGATCGCGGGCGCTCCTCGCACGCGAAGATGGACAATCGCTTCCACCATCCCGGGCGCGTCCGCGATTTCGATCCAACGCTCCTCATGTGGAAGCAAGGTCTGGTCGAGGAGCCACAATCGCTCGCCGTCAAGCCGGAACGGCTCCATCAAGCGTTTTCCCGCTCCGGGACCACGAAGAGAAGCTTCAAGGCGTGCTTCAGGTGCGAGAGCGGGAGCCCGACCACGTTCGAGTAGGACCCCTCGATCGCCTCGACGTACAGCGCGCCGCGCCCCTGCACGGCATAGGCGCCCGCCTTATCGAGCGGCTCCCCGGTAGCGACGTAGCGCTCGATCTCCGCGCCGTCCAGTTGCGAGAACTTCACGATGCTCCGTACCGCCTGCGTCACAGCGCGCCCGTCCGCCGGATGAACGAGCGACAGGCCGGTCCAAACCTCGTGCACGCGCCCCGAGAGCCGCGCGAGCATGTGCGCCGCCTCCTCCGATGCCGCCGGCTTCCCCAGGATGTCGCGATCGATCGAGACGACGGTATCCGCGCCCAGGAGCACGGTAGACGCGGGATCGAAACGTCCCGCGATGGCCTCGAGCGCCGCGCGAGCCTTCGCCTCGGCGAGCCTCAACACGTGGGCCTCGGCGCGCTCCTTCGGGAGCGGGGATTCATCGACCGCCACGGGAAGGCACTCGAAATGGGCGCCGACCATCGTGAGAAGCTCCCGCCGCCGCTCCGACCGCGACGCGAGGACGATCCTCGGGCCGAAGGGATTGAGCAGGTTGGTTCGCATTAGGCTTCGGGCGGCGCGATTTCGAGGAGAAACGTGGCGGGACCTTGATTCACAAGCTCTACCTCCATGGTGGCGCCGAACCGGCCCCGCTCCGTCGGAACCCCGAGCGCGGCGAGCGCGGCGCAGAAAGCCGAGAACGCGCGTTCCGCGGGACCCGGAGCGGCCGCCCCGTCCAGGCTCGGGCGACGGCCTCGGGACGTGTCCGCGTAGAGCGTGAACTGCGGCACGACGAGCGCGGCTCCACCGATCTCGCGCACCGACCGGTTCATCTTGCTCTGGTCGTCCTCGAAGATGCGAAGCTCGGAACAGCGCGCGGCGAGCTTCTCCTCGCCGCCCGAAACATCCCGCGCGGAAACACCCAGGAGAATCAGAAGCCCCCGGTCGATGCGCGCGATCTCGATTCCCTCGACGCGCACGCCCGCGCGGCTCACCCGCTGAAGCAGCGCCCTCACGAAGCGGCGTCCGCCTCGCCCCCCCGCGGGGGCTTCCCGAAGATCTCCTCGCGCTCCACGCCCTGGACGCCTTCGACGTGCTCGACGGCCCGCATGACGGTCCGGAGGTGATTCAGATCGCGCACCTCAACGACGAACGCCCCCTGGGCGTTCCGATCGCGTGCTTTGATCCCGGCCGTGCGGATGTTCGTGTTCGTGGTCGAGATCGCTTTCGCGATGTCCGCCAGGAGGCTCTTCCGGTCCACTCCGAAGATCGAGAGCTTCACGACGAAGGAGTCTTCCGGCGCCGCGTCCCAGTCGACCAGAAGCCGCCGCTCCGGCGCGACACGGTCGTCAAAGGTGTTCGGACAATCGGTGCGGTGTACCGTCACGCCGCGGCCTCGCGTCACGATCCCCACGACCGGATCCCCAGGTACCGGCTGACAGCATTTCGCGTAGTTGATCATGAGGTTGTCGACGCCTTGGATCCTTACTCCCCTGCCCGGCCGCCGCGTGATCGCACGGATGGTATCGAGCGAGGCCTCCTTGATCCGCTGCACCGGCCCGACTCCCTGTGGGAACCAGCGCTGGATCATCTGGGAGATCGAGACGCTCCCCCGCCCGAGCGCTCCCATCAGTTGGTCCACCTCCGGGTAGCCGAGCGACTGGGCCAGGTCCTCGATCGACATCTCCTCGGGAGGGCTGAGCCTGCGCCGGCGCAGCTCACGCTCCAGCATCTCCCTGCCGAGGGAGACCGAATCCGCTTGCTCGGATGTCTTGAGCCAGTGGCGAATCTTGCTTCTGGCGTTCGGGCTCTTGACGAGCTTGAGCCAATCCCGATTCGGCTTGCCGAGCGGCGAGGTGATGATCTGCACGGTGTCGCCGCTCCGAAGCTCATAGCGCAGCGGGACGATGCGCCCGTTCACCTTGGAGCCGACGCAGTGGTGTCCGACCTCGGTGTGGACCAGGTACGCGAAATCAAGCGGCGTGGCGCCGCGTGGCAATCTCCTCAAGTCCCCGCGGGGCGTGAACACGAAGACCTCGTCCTGATAGAGCGAAGTTTTGAGGAATTCCATGAACTCCTCGGGATCGTTCGTCGTGGATTGCCACTCGACGTTGCGCAGCACCGGTTGGAGCTTGGCCAGAAGCTCATGGTCCGGCCCCCCGCCGCCTTCCTTGTACCGGTAGTGCGCGGCGACGCCGAGCTCGGCCGTCTGGTGCATCTCGGAGGTCCGGATTTGGACCTCGACCATGCTCCCGCCGGGCACCACCACCGTCGTGTGCAGCGATTGGTACATGTTGCTCTTCGGCGTGGCGATGTAGTCCTTGAACCGTTCGTGGACCGGCGTGTAGAGATCGTGGATCAGTCCGAGCACCCGGTAACAATCCACCTTGTCCGGGGTGATCACTCGGATTCCGAGCAGGTCGAAGATCTCCTCGAACTTCCGATTTTGGGCCTCCATTTTTCGATAGATCGAGTCGAGGTGCTTCGGACGGCCGATCACCTCGGCCTTGATCCCAAGCTCGCCCAGCCGTTCCACCAGAGGGCGCATGACCTCCTCGATCATCCCCTCCCGCTCCTCGCGCTTCAGCTGCACCCGCTGACGCAGATCATTGTAGGCGTCGGGATCCAGATACTTGAGGCAGAGGTCCTCCAGCTCCCATTTGATCCGCGCAATCCCGAGGCGGTGCGCCAGCGGGGCGTAGATCTCGCGCGTTTCCCGCGCGATCCGCGTGGCTCGGATGGGGTCCAGCGAATGGAGGGTGCGCATGTTATGGAGGCGGTCCGCGAGCTTGATCAGGATCACGCGGAGGTCCTTCGCCATGGAGAGGAGCATCTTGCGGAAATTCTCTGCCTGTTCCCATTCGGGGCGGTCGAAGTGAAGCCCACCGATCTTCGTGACGCCGTCGACGAGCAGCGCGACCTCGGGGCCGAAGGCGGCCTGCACGTGCGCGAGATCGGCGTCGGTGTCCTCCACCACGTCGTGGAGGAGGGCCGAGACGAGGATCGTCTCGTCGGCGCGCGGCCCGAGGAGATCGGCGAGGATATGCGCGACCGCGACGCAGTGCGTCACGTACGGCTCGCCGGTCAGGCGGAGCTGGGAGCCGTGCGCCTTGGCGGCGAAGTCATAGGCGCGGCGCAGGCGGTCGGGTGCGACCTGGATCCTGGACCGCTCGAGGATTTGGAGCAGCGGCCCCAGGATGTCGGTGGGGACCGTGTCCATGATCAACGGATCTGGACGTCGCGCAGCTTGAGCTGAAGCCGCGCGCGGTTTTGCCAGACGTTGATCGTGGGAACGAACGCGATGCAGATCCGTCCGGGCTCCGACTGGATCGGACCGGCAAGATGACCCATCCCGAAGCCGATGCACTCGAGCTCGCGGCCGTTCTGGCGGACGTTGAGCCTGAGATGATTCCGGCTCACGACCGCCGGCGAACCCGCGATCTGGATGTTCTCCGCGATGAAGAGCGGCTCGGTGTTCCCGATCCCGAACGGCGAAAGGCGATCGAGGAAGTGCACCAGATCCTCGTTGCAATCCTCGAGACGAAGCGGACCGTCGATCGAGAGCTTCGGAACGTAGTCATCCGCCGTGAGGCGCCCGGACACGACGCTGCAGAGATGTTCGCGGAAGGACTGGAGCTGATCCGCGCGGATCGTGAGTCCCGCCGCGTAGCTGTGTCCTCCGAAGCCGATCAGGTGCTCGCTGCACTCCTGGAGCGCCTGGCAGACGTCGAATCCCGGAATGCTCCGCCCGGATCCTTTCCCCTCGTCCTCATCGGCCGCGATGAGGATCGTGGGACGGTGATAGCGTTCCATGAGCCTCGAGGCCACGATGCCCAGGACACCCGGATGCCACCGGTCGGACCAGAGCACGATGGCCGGAGGAAGCTCGGGCCCCAGGGCCTGAAGCTGATCGAGCGCCTCTTCAAGCGTGGCTTCGTCAATTTTCTTCCGCATGGTGTTGTCTTCTTCGAGGCTCTCCGCGATCGTCATCGCCTCACTCGGCTCGGTCGAAAGAAGGAGCCTCACGCCGCTCTCCGCGTTTCCGAGCCTGCCGGCCGCATTGATCCGCGGTGCCAGGATGTAGGCGACGTGACCGCTCTCGACCCGTTTGGAGCGCAGGCCGGCAACCTCCTTAAGCGCGACGATTCCGGGCTTGGTCGAGTTGCAGATCCGCTCGAGCCCGAGCTTCGCGAAGATTCGGTTCTCGCCCCGGAGCGGGACGACGTCCGCGATCGTGCCGAGCGCGACCAGATCCAGATGCTCGTACACGAAATCGTCGGGAAGTGACCCCGGGCGGTACTGGGCCAACCCCTGGACCAGCTTCAAGACCACTCCAACGCCCGCGAGCTCCTTGAACAAATAGCCGCAGTCGCGCCGCTTGGGGTTCAAGACGGCGTCGGCCACGGGCAAAACGCCGAGCGGCTCATGGTGGTCCGTGACGATCACGTCGATCCCATGCTGCTTGGCGAGCTTCACCTCGTTCGTCGCCGTGATGCCGCAATCGGCGGTAATCACGAGCCGGATCCGCCGTTTCTTCGCCACCTCGACGCCCCGGAGCGAGAACCCGTATCCGTCACGAATCCGGTCGGGAATGAAGTAGGACACCTTCGCCCCCAGCCGCGCGAGGGCCGAGGTCAGAAGCCCGGTTGCGGTGATGCCGTCGACGTCGTAATCCCCGTAGACGAGGATCGACTCGCGCTCGTCGATCGCTTTCCAGATTCGGGTGGCTGCCCGATCCATATCGCGCATCGTGAAGGCGTCCAAGAGCCTATCCAGGTTCGGTTCAAGGAAATCCTGGACCTCCACGGAGGAGCAGAACCCGCGATTGGCAAGGAGGGCGGCGAAGGTATGCGAAATACCCAGTTGGACGGCAAGCGCCTGGGCTCGCTCCGGGGCGACCGGACTCCGGAGCACCCAGGCCTTCGGCGTGGATGCGCGCAATGCGTAACCTCAGCTTTGGTCAGGGACAACCGACGATTGCATCCAGCCTAACATCTTGAAAAACCGAGGTCAACGTGGTTGCGCGGATGTGGACCGGGTCCCGGATCCCTTGAGCAACGGGGTGCGGCCGGTGGGACCGTCAGGGGAGCTTGTAGCCGATCTTGCGGACGAAATCTCGCCGCGTGCGCGCCTCCGCCGGGCCTTCGATTCCCGCGGGGCCGAGCCCGTCCAGGACGCCCACGATGGCGCCCGCCTCCCCGTCGCGCAGGACGGCGACCTTGACCGGATTCGCGGTCGCGCAATGGATGGCGCAGACCTCGACACAGGCCCGGACGTCCCTCAGGAGATTGATGGGGTACGCGCCGGCGAGGAAGATCAGGAAGGCGTGGCCGCACCCGAGCTTCATGAGCTCCCGCTCGGCCGCCCGCGTCAACGCCTCATCGTTCCCTTCGCTCCGAACGAGCCTCGGGCCCGACGCTTCCGAGAACGCTACCCCGAATTTCACGCTCGGCACCGAATTCACGACCGCCTCGTAGAGATCCTCGGCCGTCTTGATGAAGTGTGCGTGACCCAGGATTACGTTCGCATCGGCGGGCGTGTCGATCGATACCAGGGTCAGCTCAGGCATGACGGCGACCCTCCCTCAAAGCAGGAGCCCCCCCGAGAGCGTGAGCGTGGAGCCGGTGATGTAGCCCGAGTCGTGGGAGAGAAGGAAGAGCGCCGCGCGCGCGACCTCTTGCGGCGTGCCCAGTCGCCGCGCGGGAATGCGCCGGGCGAGCAGGGCGGAGCTTCGTGTCGCGGTTCCGGTCCGGATCACCCCGGGGAGGATCAGGTTCACGGTGATCCCGTTCGCGGCCTCCTCGTGCGCCACGCTTCGTGCCAGGGTGAGAAGGGCGAGTTTTGCGGCGCGATAGGCGTGGGCACGCGGCGCCGCGCGCGGAACGTCCCCGCCTGCGACGCCGAAAAGCAGGATCCGCCCGTAGCGCCGCCTCCGCATCCCGGGGAGCGCCTCCTGGATCGCGTAGAGCGCGCTGGTTACGTTCGAGCGGACGAGCGCCTCCCAGCGCTCGCCGGTGAGGCGTGAGATCGGGCCCTCCCAGAAATCTCCCACGGCGTGGACGAGCAGATCGGGCCCGCCGATCTTCGACGCGGCGTACCGGAATGCCGCGCGGACCCTCTCTCGCTTCTCAGCGTCCGATTGGAGCGTCCGGAGGACGATGCTGCGGGCCTGGGCGATGGCGCGAAGCTCGGCGAGCGTGTCGCGATGACGGCCGGTCGCGACGACCCGCGCTCCCTCGCGTGCGAGGGCGAGCGCGACGGCGCGGCCCAAGCCGCGCGATCCTCCGAGGACGAGCGCGGATCGGCCGCTGAAGGGACCGACGGGTCCAAGGGCGGTTGTGCGATTCACAGGGTGTGCTACTATAGTCGGCTCGAAACGTAAGTCAACCTAGCCGATGGGAGATGGATGAACGACCAACGCTGGGAGGAAGTCCTTCGCCGTCTCGACAAGCAATTCGGCGGCCTCGAGTTCGACGAAGTCGAGGACGAGGAAACGCACGCCGTTGTCGAATCGGTGATCTGGCAGAGCGCCATGGGCCGCATGAAGCTCGCGCGGACGACGCGCCCTCTGGTGGTGGACAAGAAGCTCCACTACTCGAACCGGGCCGGCGGCGGATCGTACGTCGAGTACGTCTACTCCGACACGGAAACCACGAGCCGGATCCGGCTCTACCGCTGGTCCGACACCATCAACGACTGGGAAGAAATCGACGCGAGCGCGTTCGGCGAAGCCCCGAGCCGCTGACGACACACGATGGACCGGAATCTCGGCTTGGATTTGGTCCGCGTTACCGAAGCGGCCGCGCTCGCCTGCGCCCGATGGATGGGGCGCGGAGATAAGAACGCCGCCGATCAGGCCGCGGTCACCGCGATGCGCCGGGTGTTCGACATCGTGGACATCCAGGGTACGGTCGTCATCGGCGAGGGAGAGCGGGACGAAGCGCCGATGCTCTACATCGGCGAAACGGTCGGCTCGGGAAAAGGCCCCGAGGTGGACATCGCACTCGATCCGCTCGAGTGCACCAACTCGGTTGCCTACGGCCGGCCGAACGCCCTTTCCGTGATCGCGCTCGCCCAGCGCGGCCACCTCCTGCACGCCCCCGACACGTACATGGAAAAGATCGCCGTCGGCCCGAAGGCTGCGGACGCGATCGACCTCAACCGGACGGTCGAGGAGAATCTGGAAGCGGTCGCGGCCGCCAAGGGCTACGACCTTGAGGACCTGACCACGGTCGTGCTCGATCGGCCGCGCCACGAGGATCTCATCCGCCGCATCCGGCGCACCGGCGCCAGGATCCACTTGATCCCGGACGGCGACGTCTCGGCGGCGATCGCCACCGCGATCGACTCGACCGGGGTGGACGTGCTCCTTGGAGTGGGGGGCGCCCCGGAAGGGGTTCTCGCGGCGGCCGCGCTGCGCTGCCTCGGTGGGGCGATCCAGGGCCGGCTCATCCTCCGGAACGACGAGGAGCGGGGGCGCGCGAAGAAGATGGGGATCGAGGATCCGGACCGCGTGTACAGCGAGAGCGACCTCGCGCGCGGAAACGGGATCGTCTTCGCGACAACCGGGGTCACCGACGGCGACCTTCTACCGGGCGTGCATTTCCGGGCGGGTGGCGCCGAAACCCACTCCATGGTGATGCGGGTCCAGACGGGGACGATCCGCACCATCAGCACCCAGCACGCCTTCGATCACGAGCCCCACCACTAGGCCGCCTTCCCCCGTGCCCCCCCCCGAGCCCCCACCGCTCCAAATCCTCGCTATCGGAGCACACCCGGACGACGTGGAGATCAGCTGCGGCGGCACCCTCGCGATCGCGGCCAAGCAGGGCTATTCCGTTGGAATTCTGGATCTGACGCGTGGGGAGCTCTCCACCAACGGCACCGTCGAGGAGCGCGAGGCGGAGGCGGCAGAAGCGGCGCGCGTGCTCGGCGTCGCCGAGAGGAGAAACGCGGGGCTTCCTGACGGGGGAATTGACGCCCACGACCCCGAGCAAACCCGGTGCGTCGCACGAATTCTACGCTCGCTGCGTCCCGCGATCTTGCTGACGCACGCGCCCCTCGACCAGCACCCCGACCACGTCGAGGCATCCCGGCTCGTGGACCGCGCGTGGTATATGGCGGGCCTCCGGCGATTCGACGACCAGGGAGAGCCTCACCGCGCCGAGGCGCGCTACTACTTCGCCTCACGCGTCAGTTTTGTCCCGACCTTCGTCGTGGACATCACCGCCGGCTGGGACGGGAAGCGGCGGGCGATCCTGGCGCACCGAACGCAGGTCGAGAGGACAGGCGCCGCGGCGAGCACGCCCTTGAACGATCCCGATTTCATCGAGCGGATCGAGGGGAGGGCACGGCATTTCGGAGGGCAGATCGGCGTCCGTTACGGAGAGCCGTTCCGTTCGATCGAGCCCATCGGCTTCCGCACGCTCGATTCCCTGTTCCGGAGCGCCCGCCCGACACCGGGCTCCTTCACCGGCTAGGGCGCGGACCCACGCCCCGCGTCGGGCGTGGACTTTCCCTCGAGCGCCGAGCGCTCCCGCTCCCACCGCCTCAGCCGGTCCGCGTAGCGCTGCGCGCCTCCTGAGTGCTTCACGGCCCGCGCCATCGCTTCGATGGCGCGGTTCAAGGAACCCGATCGGTACTCCGTCTCGGCCAGGGTGTCGTAGAGGTTGGGGTCCTGCGGTCTGGCGGCGATCGCCGCCTTCACGAAGCGCAGAGCATCCTCGAGCTCGCGATCGTGGGTCGCGAGGAACCACGCAAGCTCGTTGAGGGCGTCGGGATCCTTGGGGGATCGGGCGACGGCGGCACGGAATCCCGCCTCCGCGCGGGCGTATTCGCGCTCCGCCGAGATCGAATCACCACGGCGCTTGGCCAGGTCCCCGAAGCGCGCGTACGCAGCCGGTAGGAACGTGGCCGCGTGCACGGCATAAACCCGCCGGAGATCCTGGACGGCGTCCGGAGCTTGATCCACCCGGAGGTCGACCATTCGATCCGACCATCCGTTCGGTCCGCCTCCGTCGCGCACGACGAGCAAGGCGGCCGATTCCCCGTCCTCGCGCAGGGGCCCGGTGGACTCTGCGGCCTCGATGGCCGCGACGAGACGCTCGCCCAGGGTCCCCCCTGCCGTTTCGAAGGTACGCCCCATGGCCGCTAGCGCCGCGCCGTCGCGGAGGCCCACTCCCTGGCACACGTAGCCGCGCCCCGTCCGTTCCCCCGCCCAGGCCGGGCAGAGATCCCCCGTGTAGGCGGCCACGCCCCCGGCGCGATCCATGAGCGCCGCCTGCCGCTCGCCCCGCCTCGCGTCGCCGGCGAGAAGACTGTCGAGAGCCCCCCGCGCCGGGAGCCCGCCCGCCATCCTCTCCAGGGCGAGCCCGGCGTCCCGAGGATCGGGAAGCTCGAGCCCCACCCAGACGCCCGCGCCTGCGCGGGCGTGGAGCGACCGCGCCCCGATCGAGATCCAGCGCGACACCGCGGCGGCTCCCCATTCCTGATTCAGCGAATCCCACGCGAGGATCGCAAACGCCGCCGGGGCGGAGACCGAGGAGCGTTCCACGGCGTAGCCGGGGGACGAACCCGTGGGCTCCAAGGGGCCGGCGGTCGCGAAGGCGGCGGAAACCGCCGCTACGACGAGGAGGCAGCCCGCGCGAGGGAGGAGCGGCCCGAGACCGAGCCGACGGGAAGGATGCCGAGGCATTACCGCGCGCGCTTGCGGGCGAGAGCCCGTTCGGCGGCGCGCACCACGTCCGGCGCTTTGATCCCGAACGCGGCCATCAATTCGTCCTGCTTTCCCGAACGGCCGAAGCGATCATGGACGGCCACAAGTTCCATGGGGACAGGGTGCGATTGGACGACTACCTCCGCGACGGCGCCGCCCAGACCCCCGTTCACCTGGTGTTCCTCCGCGGTCACGATCGCCCCGCATTCCCGCGCGGCGCGGGCGATCGCATCGGTGTCGATCGGCTTGATCGTGTGCATGTTCACCACGCGCGCGCGTATGCCGCGCGATTCGAGCTCCTGAGCGGCCACGAGCGCCTCATAGACCATGACCCCGCAAGCGATGATCGCGAGATCGCCGCCTTCGCGAACAACATTGGCCTTTCCGATCGTGAACGGCGTGTCCGGCCCGGTCACAACCGGAACGGGCTCGCGGCCGAAGCGAATGTAGTTGGGGTGCGGATCGTCCGCGGCGGCAACGGTGGCCCTCCGCGTCTCCCAGTAGTCACACGGCACGATCATCTTCATGTTGGGTATGGAGCGGACGATGGCGATCTCCTCCATAGCCTGGTGCGTCGCCCCGTCGGGTCCGACGCTGATGCCTCCGTGCGCCCCGCCGATCTTGACCGGAAGATCCGTATACGCCACGGTCACCCGCATCTGATCCGCGCTCCGGCAGGAAGCGAAGGCGCCGTACGTGGAGAGAAATGGGATCTTTCCGGTCGCGGCGAGCCCCGCCGCGATGCACATCATGTTCTGCTCCGCCACCCCGACCTGTATGAAGCGGTCCGGGAACTTTTCCGCGAAGAACGTGACGTTGGTCGAGCCGGACAGATCGCCGACGAGCACGATCACATCCGAACGCTTCTCCCCCAAATCGACGAGGCCGTGACCGAACCCTTCCCGGGTTCGCTTCATCTCGGGTTTGCCGAGCGGCGGGGCCGCAGGGGCTCTCGGAGCGGCGGGGGTGGCGCCGGTCATGCCGTGGGCCCCGGGCCGGGAGCCACTTCCGGCCTCGTGAAGCGTTCCAGCCGCGCCGTCCATTCATCCAGGGTCGTCCCCATTTCCCGCAGCGCCTGGTCCGCTTGCTCGCGACTCGGAGGAACGCCGTGCCACTTGTAGTCGTCCTCCATGAACGAGACCCCCTTCCCCATCACCGTATGGGCGAGGATGACGGAGGGCTTTCCCTTGGTCGCGCGGGCTTGTTCGAACGCCTGGACGAGCGCCGCAACGTCATGCCCGTCCGCCTCGATGACGTGCCAATTGAACCCCCGCCATTTGTCCGCGAGCGGCGCAATGCCCATCACGTCCTGTACGTCCCCATCGATCTGCTTCCGGTTGTAATCGATGATCCCGCACAAATTGTCGAGCTTGTAGTGCGCCGCGAACATGGCCGCTTCCCAGATCTGCCCCTCCTGCTGCTCCCCGTCCCCCATGACGCAGTAGATGCGCCGATCCACACGGTCCATCCGGGAGCCCAGCGCCATGCCGCACGAGACGGATAGTCCCTGGCCCAGCGATCCTGACGACACCTCGATGCCCGGTGTGTCGTGCTTGCTCGGATGCCCCTGGAGGTGCCCCTTGAACTGCCGGAATTGGAGAAGGTCGACGAGAGGAAAATAGCCGCGCTCCCCCATGAGCGAGTAGATCACCGGCGTGACGTGCCCGATCGAGAAATGCCACATGTCCCGGGAGGGATCATCGAGCCGTCCAGGGTTCACGTTCATTTCATGGAAGAAGAGGACGGTCCCGAAGTCGGCGGACGAGAGCGGTCCGCCGCTGTGCCCGGTTTGGGAGCGGGCCAGAAGCGCGATGATGTCGCGCCGGACGAAAAGGGCGCGCTCCTTGAGCTCTTGCAGGGTCATGTCGAGCCGGGGCATGAGACTCCTCTCCATGTCGAGCAGCACGAGCGAAGCCCTTTCACGCTACCGGATCAATCTTGCATCACGCAACCAGATTCCCGGTCAGGCGTTGTAATACCGGCGTTCCCTGGGATCCGCGATCACCCCTGAGCGTACGGCGCGTGCGACCTCCTCGATCCCATCGCCGACGCGGTGCTGCGCCCGAAATCCCCATTCCCGCTCGATCCGGTCGAAGGATACCCGGTAGGTGCGCCGGTCCTCCTTCTCGGGCTGAATCGTGACCCGGACTCCCGGCACGTGCGCCTCCAGCTCTTCCCTCAGGTCGCGAAGCTGGTAGTTCTCGAGGTTGTCTCCCAGGTTGAGGATCGGGAGCACATCCCGTGGGAGCGGTTCATCGACCGCCATGACGATCCCGCGCGCGATATCCGCCACGTGCACGAAGGGGCGCCATTGCGAGCCGCCGAAGATTCGGACCGCCCCTTCGCGCACGGCTTGCTGCGCGAGAAAGTTCACCGCGAGATCGAACCGCATGCGTGGAGAAAGTCCGTAGACCGTGCCGAACCGGAGGATGACCGGCTCGAACACGGGATCGTTCACCAGCTCGAGAATCCCCTGCTCCGCGTGCCACCGCGTCTCGGCGTAGAGAGACAACGGCTTGACGGGGGATTCCTCGGTAAGCGTCTCCTCGCGGCCTTCCCCGTACACGCTGCACGTGGAGGCGAAGACGAAGCGACGGACACCGAGCGCTTGGGCCCGCCTCGCCAACGCGACGGTCGCGCTCCAGTTGGTCTGCACGGCCAGATCCTCGTCCAAGGCGCAGGCCTTGTCTCCCACGATGGCCGCGAGGTGGATCACGGTGTCCACGCCCTCGAGCGCTTGCTCGTGAACCCGGGGGTCCCGAAGATCATGGGTCAGCACGCTGAGGTTGGGGTCGTGGGCAAGATCTTCGAGGCCGTGGCGGCCGTGCAGCATCCGGTCGAGCACCCGCACCGGTCGGCTCGCCTTGAGAAGCATGCGCACGAGCACCGAGCCGATATAGCCGGCTCCGCCCGTCACGAGGATAGGACGCGCGCTCAACGACGGACCAGGACGTGAAGATGATGGTCGGCCGCCGCCACGGCGAGGGGACCGAGGGGGCGGACCGCAAGATCCCACGCCGCCGCGTGAAGGAAAAACGGGCGGAGCTTGGGTGAGCGGCGTTCGGAGCTGGTAAGCCTTCGCGCCGCGTGCCGGTGGAGCGAATAGAAGAGGTTCGATCCTTGGACCCGGTCCTCAAAGTTCTCGGCCGCTTCCAGCACGAACGCGGCATCCTCGACGACGGCACAGAAGTAGCCGCTTTTCTGCTGGGTGCCGTCACGGAGCGGATTGTCGGAGGGATCACGCAGGAAGCGGCTGCGTGAGTTGTTGAGCGCGACCGCGAGAAGGCCGCCCGGGGCCAGGACGCGCGCGCACTCCTGCATGGTGGCGCGCCGAGCCGCAGGCGGCAGGTGCTCCATCAACCCGAGGCAGACCACGAGATCGACCGCACCGTCCCGAAACGGCAGGCGGTCCGAACGGAGCCGTACCGGGTCGAGGTTTCGAACACCCGCGCTCCGCGCGTTTTTTCGGGCGCGCTCGAGCATCCCGGTCGCGAGATCGGCGCAGACGAGCCGCGGCAGCCGCGCCGCGAGCCGGGTAGCCACCCTTCCCACCCCCGTTCCAAGATCGAGACCCCGGCGGAAAAGGCGCCCCTCGATCGACTCAAGCAAGAGCCCCACTTCCCACGCGTCGTAGGCTTCGTTCACCGCGTGCGGCTCGCCCAAGCTCAGGACCGAGGCGAGCTCATCGCCGCCTTCATGACGCGGGCCGCTCCAGTATGACGCGGCACCTGCCGCGTCGTAG
>DASXTQ010000047.1:0-13408 GCA_036505295.1 Candidatus Eiseniibacteriota bacterium | reverse complement strand
TCAGCTTTCGCTGGGAAACCTCGTCGAGGCGCTGTTCGGGTTCGAGGCTGCCCTCGGGCTCGCGCTCCAGGCGGCCGCTGCGTCCCCCACGACGCCGGAGCTGAAACCGGAGGCCCACGTCAAGCCGGGCGGCGACTTCGGTGTCATTCTCTACTACGGCTACGTGGGGATCGCGCGACACCTGATCGGCGACGCGTCGGGCTCGCGCCAATTCGAGCAGGCGTGCGCCGCGTTCGAGGGAACGACCCGAGCCTCCAAGGACGAAGAGACCTTGGAGGACGCGGCGTTCGGCTTGGATCAGCTTCGGTGGGTGGAGCGGAAGCTCGTCGGCACCGGAACGGCGGCCGCGACCTCGAAGTAACCCCGCGGGGCCGCACTCAGGGTCGGGACCCGTCTCAAACCCCGAGCACCTCTCGGATGCGTCCCACGACGCGCCCGGCCGCCTTCCCGTCCCCGTATGGATTCACGGCGCGCGCCATCGCCGCGTACGCGTCCTTCGAGTCCAGCAATTCCGTCGCTGCCGATACAATCGCCTTCCGGTGCGGACCCACGAGCTTGACGGTGCCCGCCTCGACGGCTTCGGGCCTCTCCGTCTCGTCCCGCAAAACGAGGACCGGCTTCCCAAGCGACGGAGCCTCTTCCTGGATGCCGCCGGAGTCGGTGAGGATCAGATACGACTCCGCCATGAGATCGGCGAACGCCTTGTACTCGAGCGGATCGATCAGGTGGACGCCCGGCACATCGGAAAGCTCCTTCCGGACGGGCCGGTCGACGTTCGGGTTTCGGTGCACCGGGTAGACGAGATCGACGTCGGCGTAGCTTCCGGCGAGATCGCGGATCGCTCCGGTGATCTCGAGCAATGGGGCGCCGAAATTCTCGCGTCGATGCGCCGTGATGAGGATGATCCGCCGGCCGCGGAGCGTCAGCTTGGGGGCGCGCGAAGGCTTCATCGCCACCACGTCGAGCAGCGCGTCGATGACGGTGTTGCCGGTCACCACGATGCGTTCGTCCGCCACACCCTCGGCCCGGAGATTTCGCCGCGCGCGCTCGGTGGGCGCGAAGTGGTGCCGCGCGAGCACCGACGTGATCCTCCGATTGATCTCCTCGGGATAGGGGTAGTCGGGATCTCCCGTGCGAAGCCCCGCCTCAATGTGCCCCACCGGTACGCGTTCGTAGAAGCCGGCGAGCGAAGCCGCCATCGTGGTCGTCGTGTCCCCCTGCACCAGCAGAAGGTCGGGCTTCACCCGCGCGAGGTACGGCGCGAGCTCGGTCAGCGCGCGGGTCGTGATCTCGCCGAGCGACTGGCCGTCGCGCATCAAATCGAGATCTTCGTCGGGATGGATCGAGAAGAGGCTCAGCACCTGATCGAGCATTTCGCGGTGCTGGGCGGTGACGCACACGAGGGACCGGATCCCGCGCTCGCGCGCCAAGGACCTCAAGATCGGGGCCATCTTGATGGCTTCGGGGCGCGTCCCGAAAACGCTGAGGACGGTCTTCACGCGTCGGAATGTCGTATGGGAGCCGGGCCAAGTCAATAGCCCGGGAATGCCCTAGGGGGCGATCAGATCGCGGGCGCCCTCCCCGGCGGCTTCCGCCGAGGAGGCGCTCTGCTCCCGGGTGCGTGGGAGTGAAAACGAGAAGGTGGAACCCTTGCCGGTGGCCGACTCGGCCCAGATCTTCCCGCCGTGCTGCTCGACGATGCCCTTCGAGATGACAAGCCCGAGCCCTGTGCCCCCGGCTTTCCGCGTGGTCGAGGAATCGAGCTGGGCGAAACGCTGGAACAGCCGACTCATATCGCGTTGGGAGATCCCTTTGCCGTGGTCTTTCACGTCGACGGTGACCTCGTCCTCCGTGCCGCGCGCCCAGACCTCGATCTTTCCCTTCTCGGGCGAGAACTTGATCGCGTTCCCGAGGAGATTCGTGATCACTTGGGCCACGCGCATCGGGTCGGCCTCGACCACGCCCGCCGAACCTTCCATGTGGACGTCGATCGCGATCCCCTTCATCGCGGCGAGGCTCCGGATATGGTCCACCGCCTCCGGCACGATCTTCCCGACCTCGACACTCTCGAAGTTGAGCGAGAGCTTGGAGGACTCGAGCTTCGAGAAGTCGAGGATGTCGTTGATCAGGTTGATCAGCCGCTCGGCATTCGCCTGGCAGATGTTCAGAAGCTCCCGTTGGGGCGGCGGGAGCACGTGGAAGCGCTCGTCCCCCAGAAGCTCCAGCGATCCCTTGATCGAGGTGAGCGGCGTGCGGACCTCGTGCGACACGACCGCCACGAACTCCGACTTCATCCGGTCCAGCTCCTTCGTCCGCTCGTAGAGGCGGGCGTTCGTGATCGCGATCGAGGCCTGGCTCGCGAACATCGTGAGGACCTCCTGATCGTCGGGCGTGAAGGGGCGCCGCCCGTCCCGGCCCAGCGCGGTGATCGTGCCGAGCACGGTCTCATTCGAGAGCAGCGGAACGACCAGGACGGAGGATACGTCCAGCTCCGAGAGGAACGGCTCGACGCCCACGGTCTCCGCGACATTTCCGCAACGGACCGGCAGGGCGTTGCGCACGGCCTGTCCGTGAAGTCCGACCCCGTTCCCGAACCGGAACTCCCTGAGGCGATCCTGAGGAACGCCCGCGCCCGCCTCCGCGACGTATTCGCCGGAGTCCGTGTCGTAGAGGAAGACGAGGCTCGATTCCGTGGCGGCGAGCTTCGATGCCTGATTCACGATGACGGCGAGGGTCGCCTGCCGGCTCAGGCTCGTGCTGATCTCCTTGCCTGCCTCGTAGAGCGAGGTGATCCTCCGCGTCGCTTCCTTCACCATGCGGCTCAAGATCTCCTCGTGCCGCTGGAGCTCGTGGTTCGCCTCTTCCAAAATTGTGACGAGGCGGTGATTCTCGATCACGAGGAAGCGGCTCTCAAGCCCCCGCTCGATCGCCTTCGCGGTCTCCCAAAGATCGAAGGGCTTCGTGATGTAGTCGTAGGCGCCCTGACGGAGCGCGTCGATCGCCGTCGTGGTTGAGGCGTATCCTGTGATCAGGATGACGCAGGTGTCCTTGTCCGCGGCCTTGGCCGCGCGGACCACCTCCAGCCCGTCGACTCCCGGAAGGTTGATGTCGGTCAGCACGAGATCGAAATGCCCGGTCGTGACCTTCACGATGGCGTCGTCGCCGTTCGTGCTCGAGACGACCTCGTACCCCCGCTGGGCCAGGAGATCCTGAAAGATCTGGACCACGTGGGGTTCGTCATCGACGACCAGGATCCGCGGCTGCGGACGCGGCTCCTCCGCAAGCGCGGCCGCGCTCGGTCGGGCTCGCGGAGCCGCGACCGGCTTCTCCTCCGCGGCGTCCGGCGGTGCGGGCGCGGCCCGTCCTCTTGTCTGCGGTGGGTGCTTGGTCATGGCTCGCTTCTCGGCGGCCTCAGTTGATCGCGTTCGCTTCCGCATCGAACGCCGGAGTGGGCACGGGCTTCAACGCGCCCCGCCGCGACTGGTAAAGGGCTTGGTCGGCCCGAACGATGAGCGCTGTCTGTTCGTTCGCGTCCACGGGGAATGTGGCGATTCCCACGCTCACGGTGAGACGCTTCCGCCGCGGGAAGGAGTGCGACTCCACGATGGACTGGAGCCGCACCGCCGCGCACCTCGCCTCCTGCGCGTCCGTATGGGGCAGCATGATCATGAACTCCTCCCCGGAAGTCCGGGCGACGCAGTCCGTGGTGCGGGCAAATTTCTTGAGGAGCTTCCCAAAATCGGAGAGCACTTCGTTTCCGACCGGCTGACCATGACGCTCGTTCAGGGCCTTGAAGTTGTCGATGTCGAGCACCATGACGGAGAGCTTGTGCCCGTACCGCTTGGCTTTTTCGATCTCGGCCCCGAGGCTCAAGTCGAAATGGCGCTTGTTGTAGAGCGACGTGAGATCGTCGGTCGTCTGAAGACGCTCCATTTCCCGGCGCAGGATCACACGGTTCACCACGCCCGCGATCTGGTGCCCCATCAGCGAGAGGAGCTTCTGGCTCTCCTCGTCGAAGGCCTCCGGACGGGAGTGGCTCAAGTTGATGACACCCATCGATTCGCCCTGGAGCACGATCGGCACCGAGAGAAACGAGCGAACCGAGGGGGCATGCGTCCCCCCTTCGCGGTGAAGGTCGTTCAGGAGCACGGGCTTCCGCTGCTGGGCGACCCACGAGGAGAAGCCCCTGCCGCGGTCGAAGTTCACGTGTCCGATCAGATCGATCGGCTCGCCGACGGTGGCGACCGGCTCGAGCTTGCCCGTCACCCGGTCGGTGACGAACAGGGTCGCGTTCTCGAACGCGATGCCCTCGCGCATCCGAAGGAGCATCTGGCGAAGCGCTTCCGAGGGATCCTCGATCGTTTGCACGACCCGGCTCATCTCGTAGAGGACGTCGATCGCCGTGGCCTTGGCGGCGCGGGCGCCGGCCTTCGAGCCCGCGAGGACGGCCATCAGTTTCTTGTTGATCGCGATCGCGCTCCCGAAGACGTCCGAGGAGCGCTTTTTCGACGCGGAAAGGTCGAGATCCTTCGCGAAGTGCTCGCAATCCGCCTTACGCAAGATCCGGCGGGCGAACAGAACCTCCAGCAGCTTCTGCTCGGACCGTATGAACCGCTGGGTAGCCTCAACGAGGCGTTTGGACCCCGCTCCATTACGTTGCTTCATACCCCCTCCTTGAACGCCCCGACGCGCTTTGAGCTAGCTCGACCGCTCCTCGAAACCGGGAACCACGGCCGAATCGACGGTGGTCACGGATGACGCTCCTGTTTGAGACGGGTCACCCACCCGCGCGAGCACGAGCGGAGGACCAAGGTGCTTCACGTACACCGGGAAGGTCTCTCCCGGCTTCCAGTCCGGCGCGCCGTTCGCCATCAGCGTGTATCCGTGGAAGCGAAGCAGCGTGCGGCCCCGGCCGAGGGTGCGCGTCACGGTGAGCGGCGCGACCTCCCCCGACTTGAGCGATGCGTAGAGCGAAGCCCCAAGTCCCGGCTCGAACCGCACGCGGATCTCGAAGGTGCGCTCCCGGCGTTTCGTTGCGGCAACCGTCATGTCTCTGCCTCCTGCGGGTCGCGGAAGTGGCGGAAGAGTTCCAGCTCCCGCTCCACGGCGCGTCGGATGAACGGGACGAGGTCTTCGAGCAGCGCCTCGCGCTCCGCCTCTCCGAGCTGAACGCACTCCCAGGCGTACACCGAGATCGAGCCGTCCTCCGCCTCAGCCGGCCATGAGTTTCCGGTCAGCCCGGCGAGCGAGTCGGCTATGTGGATGAGCGACGTCAGCTCGGGATTGAGCCGCGCCTGCTCGGGCCGATGGTGGCAGGCGATGGCTTCGACGAGGTCGTCGGGCAGTCCCCAACGCTCGGCCAGCCAGCCGCCGACTTCGGCGTGGTCGGAGCCCAGCACACCGCGCTCGGCCTCCACCATGGAAATTCCCTGCTCCCGCACGAGAGCCACCGCGGCTTCGAATCGCTCGGGATAACTCTGGCGAAGCGCGACTTTTCCGATGTCATGGAGCACCCCGGCCGCGAAGGCTTCGCCGTCGAGCCGGTAGCGGCACCGGTCGGCCAGAGCCCGCGCCGCCACGCCGCACGCGAGCGAATGGCTCCACAGCCCCGTCAGCGCCCTCCACGTCGGATCGAGTGTCTGAAACACCGCGGCGCTCAGGACGAGATCGCGAATCGTATCGGGTCCCAGAACGACCACGGCCAGATCCACGGTCCCCACCTTGCGTGGGAAGCCGTAAAAGTCGGAATTGGCGAGCTTGAGCGTTCTCGCGGTAAGGGAGGGATCCAGCGCGATGACCGCGCCGATCTCTTCGGAGTTAGCCGAGTCCGGATCCGCGATCGATTCGAGGAGCCTGGAGGCGACCAAGGGGAGGGTCGGCAAAGCGACCATCGACTCGGTCACCTTCTTGAGATGGACGCGGTCCATCGATTTCAGGCCGGTGGCCTTCATCGCCTAGAGCACCCGCCCGAGCCGCGCCTTCAAAGTCTTCACCGCGCGGGTGTGGATCTGGGAGACGCGCGACTCGGAGATGTGGAGCGCCTCTCCGATCTCCTTCAGCGTCATTTCCTCGTAGTAGTAGAGGGCCACCACGAGCCGCTGCTGTTCGGGCAGGTGGTCGATGGTCTCGAGCAGGACCTCCCGCGCTTCGTCGGTCTCCATGACCTCGAGCGCGTCCTTGTGGGAAGGATCGTCGACGATGTCCTCAAGCTGGATGTAATCCTGTTCCTCGTCACCCGATACCGATTTGGATAGGGAGAGGAGAGCCGTGCCGTGGACCTCGTCGAGGAGCCGTGATAGCTCGGTCGGGCTCAAGTTGAGGGCGTCCGCCACCTCTTCCTCCGTTGCGGCTCTTCCCAGGCGCTGACCCAGATCGCGCGCGACCTCCTCGACGTTTCGCGCCTTCCGGCGTATGGAGCGCGAGGCCCAGTCGAGCGATCTCAGCTCGTCCAGGATCGCGCCACGGATCCTCCAGATGGCGTAGGTCTCGAACTTGGTTCCCTTGGACGAATCGTATTTCTCGAGCGCGTCGAAGAGCCCGATGATCGCGGCCGAGATGAGATCATCCCGCTCCACCGATTTCGGTAGATGAAGGGCCAGCCGGTCGACGACGTACTTCACGAGCGGCGCGTATTTGCTGAGGGCGGCCTCCTTCTTGCGCTCCTTGCGGTTCCTGGAGCGGGGGGCGTATCCCTGCAGCCGATGTAGTACGGAGGAGCTCGATGACATGATCGTGGGCCTCCCGCCCCCTAGCGTTGCGACCTCGGCCGCGATTCGATCTGAGCCGTCCGCCGCTCCTCGTAATAACGGCGCAGCGCCGTGCGCATGAGAACGAGACCCGCGCACCATCCGGCCAGGACGATGATCCCGAGCGCAAGACCCGCGCGCAGGGTGAGGAGCGGCCACGGCGTACCGGACATCCACTCGGTCGCGACCACGGTCACCACGACCGAGACCGCCGCGATAACAGTCCACTTCTTGATGAGCTCGCGCATCGCCTAGACCCCCTCCGGCACTTCGTCAGGCGTCACGAGCCCCTGGGGCCCGGCGATCGGCACCCCTTTTCTCTGGGGGCTCTGCCCCAAGACGCGGCCGGCGAGCCGATAGATGCAGCTGGACGCGGGAGAGTACGGATAGGTCGAGAGGAAGGGCTCCTGGCGCACGACCGACTTGGGAACCGATTCGTCGGCCAGGACGAAGCCCCAGTACTCGACGTCAAGGTTCAAGAAGCGCTTCGCGACCGACTGCACGCGCCGGGAGACCTCGAGCGCTTCGTCCTCCGAATTCGCCTGGTTCACGAGCAGGGAGGGCGTGCACTTGAGCGGACGCTGGGAGAGCACCTTGATCATGGCGTACGCGTCCGAGAAGGCCGTGGGTTCCGGCGTGGTCACGACGATGATTTGATCCGCGGCTTGAGAAAGAGAGACGGCGTGCGTGCCGATCCCGGACGGCGTGTCGATCAGGATCATGTCCACGTCGTCTTCGACGCTCGCCAGCGATCGTAGGACACACTCGGTCCGGTACTCGTCCAGGTTCGCGAGCTCCTCCACGCCGCTGCTCGCGGGTACGACCCGGATCCCGTCCGGTCCTTCGAGGACGATGTCGTCCAGCGCGCGATCTCCCAAAACCAGGTCTTGAAGGTCGTACTGCGGCGCGATGCCCAGGAGAAGGTCGACGTTCGCGAGCCCGAAATCTCCGTCCAGCACCAGCACCCGCACTCCCTGGCGGGCGAGCGCGATCGCGAGGTTCGTTACGATGTTCGTCTTGCCGACCCCTCCCTTGCCGCTCGTGATCGCGAGCACCTTCCGGCGGGGTCGCGATTCGGGTGGCGGTTCGGCCTGCCTCCGCGCGATCGACGGCGTTCGCGGCGCCTTGCCCCCCGGCCGTGCGTTTTTCACGCCCCGGGCGCGGACGCGGCGTTTCGCGGTACCGTTCGTAGCTCCTTCGCTCGTCATGAGCCTGAGATCCCCTGTTTCGCGTGGCATGGCAGGTCTATCGAGCAATCGTTGTGCCGCGGAGATAAGCCCCTGAATTCACGAGGATTGGGCTCCGGCACGCGCCTCCGTGCGCGGCCAGATCTGCGGCGATGCATCGGCTACCGCAAAGAATCCGTCCGGCGGAACCGTCACGAGCTTCTCCGCCCTCGGCGAAGGCGATCGGCGTTCAAGGCGCGGTTCAACTCGGCATCGATGGTCGAAGCAGGCTCCTGGCCGGGATGGGCGGTGCGCCCCAGGTCGGCGAGCGCGGTCCACTGTCCCCGCGTGAGGCCGAGCAGGATGCGCCGCCCCTCGAACTGGACGAGCACGAGCGATCGTCCCATTCCGATGGGTGTGCGGCTCAGGACCTGGAGCTTCGGCGGCTCAACGAACGGCTCCCCGTCCCCCTCTTCGCGCTCGCGGCGGCCGAAGAAGCGGATCGCCCCGAAGAGCGTCGCGGCCGCGGCGATCGCCGCGATCGCGTATATGAAGGAGGCGTTCATCGCGGGCCCTTCTCCGCCGCCGATCCCGCCTTCGCGAGCGTCGCGATGCGGACGCACAGGCGTCCCTTGGCGGCGATGAGGTGCCCGAAGGCGATCGTCGTTCCGTTCGCGACGACTTCGACCGGATCGCCCGAAGCCCGGTCCAGCGGCAAAAGCGCACCGGGGGTGAGCGAGGGCAGGTCCGCGAATGGGATCGAGGTGCGCCCGGCCTCGATCACGATCTGAAGCCGCTCCTTGGGACCCGGAATGATCGGCCCGCTCGCGAGCAGCGCTTCGATCTCCGCATGGGTGAGGAGACGTGACATGGCTCTATCGAGCACCGCGGGCGTACGCCCCGTTTACGATGGCGCGAACGAACGCAAGGTAGCGGCGGTTCTTGATCTCTTCCATGATCCGCGCGTCGCGGATTCCGGGTGCCCCTCTCCTGCTTCGGTCCAGCGGCTTGCGGCGTTGCTTCGTGCGCGACATGGCCAGCCTCCTTGTCCTCGTCCACCCCCTAAACATCCCCCACGCGTCGCGCTCCCGAGGCTCGATGCCCCGGTGGCGAGGGCGCGTTTTCACACAGGCAAAAGGCAACGCCCGTGCCTGCCGCGCATGGAGCGGTGGCAAACATGGTAAGAGGTGATATTAGAGGTAGTTAGCTGAGTGCAGGTGGGGCGAGAGCAGCATCCGCTTGATCGGCACGTCCGGCTGAAACTTGAGCGAAATGCGAGCGACCGTGCAGAACGAAACCAGCAGCTAGGTCAGGAACATTGCATCGCCGTAGGAATAGAAACGGTACCCATCGGCGACGGCAGCCTCATAGGCACGGAGAACCCTGTCCCGCCCGGCGAACGCGCTGACGAGCATGAGGAGGCTCGAGCGCGGCAGGTGGAAATTCGTGACCATCCCGCTCACAACCCGGAACTCGAACGGAGGAAGGATGAAGAGCCCCGTGTCGCGCCACGCCCCTTCCGGAGGCTCCCCGTCGCGCGCCCAGGACTCGAGCGCACGCGCGCAGGTCGTCCCGACGGCGATTACGCGTCCCCCGAGCGCGCGGCTCGCTTGAAGCGCGGCGACGGTCTCCGGCGGGATGCGGTAAGGCTCCGGATCGAGCGAGTGCTCGTCGGGATGCTCCGTCGCGACCGGCCGGAACGTTCCCGGACCCACGTGGAGGGTGACGCATGCGATCTCGACGCCGCGCTCCTTCAGCGCGGCGACGGTTCGATCGGTGAAATGCAGCGCCGCCGTGGGCGCCGCCACCGAACCCGGCTCGCGCGCGAAGATCGTCTGATAGCGCTCGCGGTCACCTGGCTCGTCGGGCCGGGTGATGTAGGGCGGGAGCGGCACGTGTCCCACGCGCGCGAGCCAGGTCTCGAACGGGGGCGCCCCCGGGCTCGCCGGGGTGAAGACGAGATGGCGCACCCCGCGCTCGCCCATCCCAGTGACCTCGCCGCGATACGAGGGATCCGTGAACCGCAGCGTGGCGCCGGGCCCGAGCGCTTTCGCCGGCTTGGCCAGCGCGGACCAGAAGTGCTCGGAGCGTTGGGAGGGCTCCTCGCGCAGGAGCAGCACCTCGATCTCCCGGTCGCGCCTCACCGCCTCGCTCGCGCCGCCGGCGACGGCCGCGTAGAGGCGCGCGGGTAGGACGCGGGTGTCATTCACGACGAGGAGGTCCCCGCGATTCAAGAGCGACGGCAGCTCGTGGAATTGATGATGCCGGATCGCCCCCGTGGAGCGGTCGAGACCCATCAACCGCGACCCGTCGCGAGCGGGCGCGGGGTGCTGCGCAATGCGGTCCTTGGGAAGGTCGTAATGAAAGTCGGATGTCTTGAGTCGGTGCGGCGCGTTCAGAGGAATCCGGCTCTTAGAAAAGGGTGCTCTGCGGCGATTCCGGATCGGCGGCCGGGATCCGCTTGGGAGGCGCCAATCCAAGGTGCACGAACGCGAGGTCGGTCGCCTCACGTCCCCGCGCGGTCCGCTTCAAGAATCCTTCCTGAATCAAATAGGGCTCGTACACATCCTCCAACGTATCCGGTTCTTCCCCCACCACGACCGCGATCGTCGAAAGGCCGACAGGGCCCCCGTTGTACTTGATCACGATCGCCTCGAGCATCCGGCGGTCCATGTCGTCCAGCCCCCGCTCGTCCACTTCGAGAAGGGCCAGCGCGTCGCGGGCCACCTTGGCCGTGATCTTCCCCTGCGCGCGCGTTTCGGCGAAGTCCCGAACGCGGCGGAGGAGACGGTTCCCGACGCGCGGCGTCCCGCGCGAGCGCGAGGCCAGCTCGCGCGCGCCCGCCTCGTCGATCGGCACGCCCAGGAGCTTCGCCGAGCGCGTGATGATCCGGGCCAGCTCTTCGGCGGAGTAGTAGTCGAGTCGGGCGGTCATGCCGAAGCGTCCGCGCAGTGGGGCGCTCAGGAGCCCGGTCCGCGTGGTCGCACCGATCAAGGAGAATCGTTTCAGGTCGATGCGCACCGAGCGGGCGCTCGGGCCCCGGTCGATCATGATATCGAGGCGGAAATCCTCGATCGCCGGATAGAGATACTCCTCGACGACCGGGTTCATCCGATGAATCTCGTCGATGAAGAGCACCGCGCGCTCCTCGAGATTGGTCAGGAGCCCCGCGAGATCGGCCGCGCGCTCGAGAACGGGGCCTGACGTCTGGACGATGGGAACGCGCATCTCGTGGGCGAGGATCGAGGCCAGGGTGGTCTTTCCGAGCCCGGGCGGGCCGTGAAAGAGAAGGTGATCGAGCGCCTCGCCCCGTCCGCGCGCGGCTTCAACGGCGATCCGGAGCTGCTCGCGAAGGGACTCCTGCCCGACGAACTCGTCGAGCGATTGAGGCCTCAGCGTGCGGTCCAGATCGCGTTCGTTGCCGACCGGCTCCGGATCGGTGATCCGCTCGTGCTCTTTCATTCCCCTCGCATCCCGCGCGAGCTTCCCACTAGCGCGCTCCCTGGCGCAACGCTTTCCGGATGACCTCCTCGACGGAAGCGTCCGCACCCAACTCTTGTAGTGCCTCCTGGACCGCGTGCTGGGCCTGGATGCGCGAGAAGCCGAGCGAAACGAGCGCCGACGCGGCGTCTCCTCCCGTGCCGACGTGGAGCGCCCCGGGGGCGCCGGAGGCCAGGGGTAATTTGGCCGGGATTCCCGGCGCGAACTTCTCGCGGAGCTCGACGACGAGCCTCTGGGCGAGCTTCTTTCCTACCCCCGGCAGGGTCACGAGGAACTCGGTGTCCCCCGCTTCGATCCCCTCGCGGAGCCTCGCGGCCGTCGCGCCGCTCAGGATGCCGATCGCGAGCCTCGGACCGATGCCCGAAATGGAGATCAGGTTTTCGAAGAGGCTCCGCTCCTGCTCGTCGGTGAAGCCGAAGAGCTGAAGGGCGTCCTCGCGGACATGGAGATAGGTGAGGAGATGAACCTCGCGTCCTGCGGCCGGCAACGTCTCGAAGCAGGAAACCGAGATCTGAAGCCGGAGGGTCAAGCCGCCGATCTGCACCAAGGCCGCCGTGGGCATCTTGGCGATGAGGGGACCGTTGACGGCCGCGATCACGAGCGCGTCCCCGCGATCCCGAGCGCGCGGGCCCTGCCGCGATTCATGTGGCAGAGCGCGACCGCGAGCGCGTCGGCCTCGTCTTCTTTGAGCTTGATGAGCCCCGGCAGGAGTCTCCGAACCATGAACGCAACCTGCTCCTTCTGGGCGCCGCCGTTTCGAACGACGGCCATCTTGACCTCTGTCGCGGTGTATTCGAAGACCTGCGCCCCGCTCTTCCGCGCCGAAACGATCACGACCCCGCGCACGTGCCCGATCTGAAGGGCGGCGGCGGCGCTCTTTCTCACGAACGCGCTCTCCACGGCGACCTCGGCCGGGCACATATCGGCCAGGAGCGCCTCGAGCGCGTCGTGGATTTCGAGGAGACGGTCGGGAAAGGAGAGGTTGAGGCGCGGCGTGATGACGCCGGAACGCTCGCAGCGGGCGCCGCCTCGCTCCTGCACGATGAATCCATAACCGGTGGCCCGGCTTCCGGGGTCGATCCCGAGAATGAGCGGAGCGCCCAGACGAGGCTCGGCCGGGCGGATCGTGGGCTCACCCGCGCCGACGGGGGCGCTAGGCTTGGATGCGGGCGAGGACCTCGTCCGCGATGTCGAGATTGGACGAGACCCGCTGGACGTCGTCATTATCCTCGAGCGCCTCCATGAGCTTCAAGGCTTGCTCGGCGTCCCTCTCGCTGAGCGTGATCGTGGTCTGCGGCACCTTGGCCAGCTCCGCCGATTGCGTCGCGATGTTCTTCGCTTGGAGCGCCGCCTTTACGGCCTCGAAGGCCTGAGGCGACGTCGTGATCTCGTAAACGTCCGGATCGTCCGTGCTCGCGTCCTCCGCGCCGGCATCCAGAACGACGTTGAGCACGGTCTCCTCATCGGCCGCCGATTTCGGAATCGAGATCGCGCCCTTCTGGTGGAACATCCATTGCACGCTGCCGGCTTCCGCCATTCGGCCACCGCTCTTGGTCAGGATATGGCGGATCTCGCCGGTCGTACGGTTGCGATTGTCGGTCAGGGCCTCGATCAGGATGGCGATCCCGCCCGGTCCGTACCCCTCGTACGTGACTTCCTCGTACGAGACTCCCGGCAGCTCGCCCGTGCCTTTCTTGACCGCGCGATCGATGTTGTCGGCGGGCATGTTCACCGACTTGGCGCCCGCGATTGCGGTCCTGAGCCTGGGGTTGCTGCCCGGGTCCCCACCCCCCGCTCTCGCCGCGACCGTGATTTCCTTGATGTACTTGGTGAAGACTTTCCCGCGCTTGGCGTCGGTAGCGCCCTTCTTCCGCTTGATGGTGCTCCACTTCGAATGACCCGACACGGTCGCTCCTCCCTCTGAGCGGGCGCGGCAAAGAATCAGGGCCCCCTACAATCGGTGAATCAGCGCAACACGACCATTCGCCTGGAGAG
>DASXTQ010000046.1:0-20524 GCA_036505295.1 Candidatus Eiseniibacteriota bacterium | reverse complement strand
TGTCAACCGGCCCGCCTTGACACTGCGGGGTCGCGTGACTACGATCCTCATCTCGCTGGCGGTGTAGCTCAGCTGGTAGAGCAGGGGAATCATAATCCCTTGGTCCGGGGTTCGAATCCCTGCGCCGCCACCATCTTGCGCTTGGGCGCGGGGCTTTGCCCCGCGCTTTTTGCGCCCCCTGGCGCATCGGGGCCCATCATCGTGGGCGTTGGTGCCGCTATACTCGTTGGGTGACTCCTCCCTTTCCGACACGACGGCCCCGGGGCATGAAGGCGGCCCGCCCCAACCCACGCGATCAGCGCCTGGAGCGGAATGCCGAGCACCTCATCGTCGCGCACGGCCTCATTCCGTTGGAATCAACCCTGCTGGTAGGCGTTTCGGGGGGACCGGACTCGATCGCTCTCCTCGATTTCCTCGCCGGATACCGCGAGCGCTCGGGAATTCCGGTGGGAAAGCTCGTCGCTGGGCATGTGAATCACGGGTTCCGAGGGACCGAATCGGAGGAGGACGCCTCATTTGTGGAGCAGGCCTCGGAGCGGCTCGGCATCCGGTGCCTGACGACACGGGTCCTGCCAGGGCTCCGGCAGCGCGAACGCCGCGAATCCAAGGAGGCGGCGGCCCGGGCGGTACGCTACGAGGCGCTCCGGAAGATGGCGGAGGAGGTCGGAGCGGACCGGGTGGCGGTCGCCCACACCGCGGACGATCAGGCCGAGACCGTGCTCCTTCGGCTGATCCGCGGCGCTGGACTCACAGGACTCTCCGGGATGCTGCCGGTCAGGGAATTGCATGGCCTTTATCTGGTGCGCCCGCTCCTCACAACTTCGCGGGAGCAGGTCCTCGACTACCTGAAACGCCGCGGTCTCGCGCACAGGCTCGATTCATCCAATCTGGTGCCGGACGCCCGGCGGAATTTCTTGAGGCTCGAGATCCTGCCGCGCATCCGGGAGGCCATGAACCCGTCCATCTCTCAATCCCTGCTCCGAGAGGCGGCCCTTTTTCGCGAGGCGGACGCCTATCTGACCGGGGAGGCTCGCCGGATCCTGCCGAACCTCGTCCGCGCCCGCGATCCGGGGAAAATCGAGCTTGATGCGGCCGGCATGCTCCACTACCCTGAGCTTCTGCGGAAGTACCTCTTCCGCTGCGTCTTGCAGGAGTTGAACGGGGACATCCTCGAATTTTCGACGGCTCACATCGACGCCCTCCACTCGCTCCTCACGTCACACGCCGGCCGGTCCGCGGACATCCCGATGGGGATCCAGGCGCGGCGCGAGCGCGGGACACTTGTGCTGAGGAAGCGCGAAGCGGAACCGGAGCGCGCAGAAACGCCATCCAAGACTTGAGTAATCGGGCGTTCGGGCCGATATCCCGGTCGACGCCCTCGAACCCAGACAGGACCAGCCAGGCCATGATTCGTATCGACAACGAGAAGGCGCACACCATGCTCCGCAAGTCCACGGGTCCGCCGCCCCGGAAGGGCCGTCCTCCGAGGATGCCGCAGCGGAAGTCCACGCCCTTCGGACCGGCTCGGCCGATCCGCACCGCGCTTCTTTGGCTCATCCTCGTGCTCGGCGTGATCCTCTTCGTGCAGATCTACGGAGAGATCAAGGCCAAGACGCACGAGATTCCCTACTCCGAATTCCTGGCGCAGGTGGACTCCGGCAACCTCAAGGCCGTCACGATCGTCGACCGCGAGGTCGTGGGCGAGCTCAAGCAGAGCGCCCTCACGCACGAGGAGGGGCGGCCGACCTCCTACGTCTTTTTCAAAGTCTACCTTCCGGCTGAGGACAAGGATCTCGGAAGAGCGGTCCTCGCGAAGAGCCCCGACGCGGTGGTCAACTCGAAGCCTCCCGGGATGAATTGGTGGAGCTTGGCGCTCTCCTACCTGCCGTTCGTGGCGCTCCTCGTCCTCTGGATGTTCATGATCCGGCAGATTCAGTCGGGCGGCGCGAACGCGATGAAGTTCGGGAAGAGCCGGCCCAAGGTGCTCATGGAAAACAGCCCCAAGGTCACCTTCAAGGACGTGGCCGGCGCGGACGAGGCGAAGCAGGAGCTGGAGGAGATCATCGAGTTTCTTCGCGACCCGAAGAAATTCCAGCGGCTCGGCGGACGGATTCCCAAGGGCGCGCTCCTGCTCGGCCCACCGGGAACGGGAAAGACGCTCCTCGCCAAGGCGGTCGCAGGCGAGGCCAACGTCCCGTTCTTCTCCCTCTCCGGCTCCGACTTCGTCGAGATGTTCGTAGGCGTCGGCGCATCGCGCGTCCGCGATCTTTTCGACCAGGGCAAGCGTAACGCGCCGTGCATCATCTTCATCGACGAGATCGATGCCGTCGGACGCCACCGCGGCGCGGGCCTGGGCGGGGGCCACGACGAGCGCGAACAAACACTGAATCAGCTCCTCGTCGAGATGGACGGCTTCGAATCAAACGACGGCGTGATCCTGATCGCGGCCACGAACCGCCCGGACGTGCTCGATCCGGCGCTTCTCCGCCCTGGCCGCTTCGACCGTCAGATCGTGGTCGATGTCCCCGACGTGCGCGGGCGTGAGGGAATTCTGCGCGTCCACACGCGCAACATCCCGGTCGCCGAGGACGTCAATCTGAACACCATCGCCCGAGGCACCCCGGGCATGGTGGGCGCGGACCTGGCCAATCTCGTGAACGAAGCGGCGCTCCTGGCGGCGCGACGCAATCACAAGCGGGTCAGCGCGCCGGATTTCGAAGACGCGAAAGACAAGGTCATGATGGGGACCGAGCGGCGAAGCCTCGTCATCTCCGACGCCGAGAAGAAGAGCACCTCCTACCACGAGGCGGGACACGCGCTCATGGCGTGGCTGCAACCCGGGAGCGACAAGGTTCACAAGGTGACGATCATCCCACGGGGGCGCGCGCTCGGATTGACCGCGTACCTGCCCCAGGACGAACGCCACTCCTTCTCGCGCGAATACTGGCTTATGGTTCTCACCCACCTGATGGGAGGGCGCGCCGCCGAGCAGGTCGTGCTGAATCAGCTCACCACGGGAGCGCAGGACGACATACGCCGCGCGACCAACATCGCGCGCCGCATGGTCTGCGAGTGGGGGATGAGCGAACGGTTGGGCCCTCTGACGTTCGGGTCCAAGGAGGAGTTCGTGTTCCTGGGTCGCGAGATCTCCCAGAGCCGCGATTACAGCGAGAAGACCGCGATCATGATCGACGAGGAGGTGCGGAGCCTGGTGGATGGCGCCTACAACCACGCCCGCCAGCTCCTCATCGACAACACGGACAAGCTTCATCTCCTGGCCGGGGCCCTGCTCGAACGCGAGATGCTGGACGGCGAGCAAGTCGAGAAACTGCTGCGCGGCGAGAAGCTCGAACCGCTCCCGCGCCCGCGCTCCTCGACAGACGGTCAGGACGAGAGCGGCTTCACGCAGGAATCGGATGAGAACAAGGAGTCCGCACGCGATGGGGCCCACGCGCCTCGGATCGCACCCAGCGAGAGCCCGGGATTGGCGTGATCCCGTGCGCCCGGATCCCGATGCTCCGCGAATCGAAAGCTCCCCGCACGTAGTTTCGACCCAGCCGCTGACCTTCGTCCACCGCACCGGCTTCTGGGACCTGAACGAACGCCCGCGCGTGGTGGGCATTTTGAACCTGACGCCCGATTCCTTTTACGACGGCGGCCGTTTTGAGAGCGCCGATTCGGCGATCGCCCGCGCGGAGGCGATGGCTTCCGAAGGGGCCGACGCAATCGACGTCGGCGGGCAGAGCACGCGCCCGGGCAGCGCTCCGGTGGGGCCCGAAGAGGAATGGAATCGCGTGGAACCCGTGCTCCGCTCGATCGTGTCGCGCGTTCCTCTGCCGGCCTCGATCGACACCTACCATCCCGAAGTCGCGCGGCGCGCGCTCGACTGCGGAGCCGCGATCGTAAACGACGTGAGCGGGCTGGGGGTCGCGCCCGCCGTGGCGGATGAGGCCGCGCGCGCGGGCGCGGGCCTCGTGCTCATGCATTCGCTCGGCGCGCCGGCGGCGCTCCACGCACGGCGTGACTATTCCGACGTGGCCTCCGACGTGCGCGCGTTCCTCGCCGAACGGATCCGGCTCGCGGAATCGCGGGGCGTCCCGCGCGAGCGGATCGCGATCGATCCGGGGATCGGGTTCTCGAAGCGCGCCGAGCAGAGCGTCGACGCGCTGCGGGGAATTCCGGGGCTCAAGCCGCTCGGTCGCCCGGTCTACGTCGGCCTTTCCCGAAAGTCGTTCCTTGGCGCGTTGACCGGCGAGCCGCTCGAAGGCAGGCTCGCCGCCGGGCTCGGAGCGGCTGTCGCCGCCTACGCTCTCGGCGCCAGAATCTTTCGAACGCACGACGTTCGCGAGACCGTGGCCGCCCTTCGACTCGCCGAAACGCTCTTGAATCCGGCCCTGGTGGGGACCGCCGAGCAAGGGGCCGGCGCATGATCGCGATCAAGCCTCAGATCCTCCTCGACGTCCTCGATATCCTCATCGTGGCGTTTCTCTTCTACCGTCTGTTCGCGATGATCAAGGGCACGCGCGCCTCGCAGATGTTCGTGGGGCTCATCGTCATTGGATTTGTCTCGATTGTGGCGCAATGGTTCCGCCTGAACGCCCTCAACTGGATCATCAACAGCGTGAAGACGGTCTGGGTCATCCTCTTCGTGATCCTCTTTCAGCCCGAGCTGCGCGCACTCCTGACCCACATCGGCCAAAACCGCCTTCTC
Organism: Candidatus Eiseniibacteriota bacterium; assembly: GCA_036505295.1. Taxonomy (GTDB): domain Bacteria; phylum Eisenbacteria; class RBG-16-71-46; order SZUA-252; family SZUA-252; genus WS-7. The sequence goes on along the minus strand of DASXTQ010000046.1, from coordinate 15,813 downwards.
CGCGCGCTCATCCGCGTCGAGGGCTACGGCGTCGTCGGGGAGATCTTGAAATCGGTGGAGGAGATGAGCGAAGAACGGCGCGGGGCGCTCATCGTGGTGGAGCGTGACATGGGACTTCGCAACTACGTGGAGACCGGCACCAAGCTCGAAGCGCGCGTCAGCTCGGAGCTGCTCGAGACCGTCTTCACGCCGCACTCGCCGCTCCACGACGGCGCGGCCATCATCCGCGGCGATCAAATCGTGGCGGCGGGCTGCATCCTGCCCCTGAGCCAGACGCGCGGGCTCTCGCCCCTTCTCGGCACCCGGCATCGCGCCGCGTTGGGCCTGGCCGAGGAGACCGACGCGGTCGTCATGGTCGTGTCGGAGGAGACCGGGGCGATCTCGATCGCGTACAAAGGGGAGCTGAAATGGAAGCTCGACTCGGGACAGCTTCGAAGCGAGCTCGCCGGGATCTTCAACCCGAGGCCCGAGGAGAGTCCGGGCCCCGAAGAGGTCGGACAGGAAGGGTAGGGGTAGGCGGGCCTTTGCCCGCCGAGGGTACGAGGAACTCGGTCTGCGCGATCGAGAATACTCTCTCGCCCAGCCAAACCGCCTAGCCTGGTTGCCGGGGCTTGAGCCTTCCGCGCAGGTAACCGCTCAGATAGGCCACGTCGTAGACCACCTTCAGGAACGGCACGACCAACGCTGTTTCCAGGGCCCCGACCCTTCCCGCCCCCCGCCGCGCCTGCCCTGCCGCGAACAGGATTACGCCGAGTCCAAGCAGCCACCACGCCGCGCGGAATCGCAAGCCGGCCAGGAACAGGGTCACGCCCAGGACGTACTTCGCGGCCAGGGTCGCGTAAAACCAGCCCTGCACGCGGGACTCGCCGTCCCCGAAACCGAATCGCCGGTGTTGGCGGAAAAAGGACCGCACGTCGCCGCGCGGGCGCCAGCGGACCCGAGCGCGGGGCTCGAACTGAAAGCGCGCCCCGGAGCGCTTGAGCGCGAGCGCGAACGGGGTGTCCTCGTTATGGGCGAGCGACTCGTCGAATCCGTGCACCCGCTCCCACGCGGAGCGGCGAAACGCGACGGAACGCGTCGAGGGGAGAAACCTCGCGAGGTCGACCTCCTCGGCACGCGGGGCGGAGATCACGCCCGCGGCGCGCTCGAACCAGGTCGTGCCCACCGGGGAATAGAAACCCGAGACCACGTCGGTTCCCGGATCGGTGTCGAACGGCCGCGTGATCCGCTCCAGCCACTCCGGTTCGACCTCCACGCCGGCGTCGGTGCAGGCGATGATCGGGGAGCGTGAAGCGCTGACCGCGGCGTTCCGGCCGACCGAACGGTTGCCGGGAGCGGAAACCGCACGAATCCGCGGATCCGCCGCGGCGCGGGAACGGAGCAGCTCCAGGGTTTGGTCGGTGGATCCACCATCCGCCACGACGATCTCGTCCGGGAGGCGGGTCCCTGAGAGGATCGAATCGAGGAGGGCGCCGATCGACGCGGCCTCGTTTCGGACGGTGGCGATGACAGCGACCGGCTCCAAGTCAGTGGGCGGTCAAGACGCGAATCCGCTCGCTACCAGCCGCCGGGGCGCGTCTCGCAAATCGCGTACGACGCCCGATCCCACTGGCTCTTTTGGAAATACCTGGATCCGATGCGGAGGAGATCATCGCTGGTCGTCCCGTCAATCTTCGCCGGCAGGAGGATCGGATAGTCGATCCCCAACCCGAAGAGCTCCGACCGCGCGTACTGGAGGGCGCGCGCCGGGTTGGAATCGAGCATCATGAGGTACCCGCCGGAGGCCAGCATCTTCGCGTTCACGAGGTCCGGCGCGAAGTCTCCGTGAAGCGGCAGGAGCGCGGCCTTCTTGAACTGCCGGAACAAGAGCTTGACCATGTCCTCTTCTTGAAGAGGGCCCCCCACCGTCATGGTCGCGATGACGGGGCATTCGTCCAGGGCTTGCGACAGGATGGCGTTCACACCCTTGGTACCACCCGTCTTGATCATGTATTGCTCGAACCATCCCTTGGGCCCGGACAGCAGCGAGGCGAAGACGTAGAGAGCCGGCACATCCGGGCTCCGAGCCGGCGGTCCGCTGAACGCGAGCGTCACGGTCGAGTTCGGGCCCTGTCCCAGCTCCCACTTCTCGCGGAATCCTTCGAACTCCCCTTCTTGCGCCACGGTCCCGGTTTGGAACGGCTTCGCTGCCACGCCGCGGATCGCTTCTTCTACGGAAGATGGGGTTGAGGAAGCGTTGACGTCCCCGAAGACGCAGACGACCATGTTCGGCTGGACCACGAATTTGCGGTAGAAGTCCTCGATTTCCGAGTGCCGCATGCTCGCCAGCGTCCGGTGCGAGCCCAATGCCGGCAGCCGATAGCCGCTGACGAGATACTTGGTCGAGAAAATGAGCCGTTGGCGCTGCGCCCCGTCGTCGCGGAGCCAGTTGTCGAGCTCATCGAGAACGTAGATGCGGGTCGCGTCCACGGTCACCGTATCGAGATCGGGGTGAGCGAACATCGCGCCCATTCGACTGAGCGCCTCCTGCCAGGAGTCGGAGGGCAGCGTGACCGCGCACCCCCACATGTCCTTGTCCTGGTAGGAGAGCAGCTTCCCCATCGCTCCGAGCGTCTGGCGGTAGGTAAGCCCCTTGCCTCGTGGATCGTTGGAGTTGAGAAGCACCTCGCGCACGAGCGCCGTGATCCCGTTTGACTTGTCGTTCTCGTACCGCACCCCTCCCATGAGATAGACCCCCACCGTGACCAGCGGCACGCTGTGATCTTCGCTGGTGAGGAGCCTAGCCCCTCCCGAAAGGGCTGTTCGCACGACGCGGCCGCGCCCCGCGCTCTCCGGCTTGGTGGGGATCTGCTTGAGCGGGGCGTCGACACGGGCTTGGCGCTCAGCATCTCCGCTCGCGGTCACCTGGGGCCCGCTGCGGTAGGCGGCCGTATACACGGCTTGCTTCTCACGAACCCGTCGCTCGAAATCGCTCTGCTTCATCTTGCCGATGACGTCGCCGGGGCCCATCTCCACCACGGCCGCCCCTTTCATGTCGAGGTACTTTCGGGCGACCGCGATCAGATCCTCGGGACGGAGCGCCTTCAGACGTTGTACGAGGACGTCTTCCGAACCGGGGGCCCCGCGCAGGAAGGCAAGCGCCGTGGCGCGTCCGACCCCGCTGAGATCGGAGCGCGCGAAGATGTTGCGCATCAACACAGCCCGGACGGCGGGTTCAAGCTCCTCCGGGGTGATCGGCGTCGAGCGCGCCTGCTCGACCATCGTCAAGATCGCCCCCTCGGCATCCTGTAAGCTGTCGGCGTCGGCCGCGAGCGAGAGCGCGACCGTGCCGCCGTCCATCTCGTATTGTCGGATGGCCGAGGCGCGAAGGAACTCGGCATTTCCAGAATCGAGCCGCTTTTGAGCCCGTGAGGAGGGGCTGTCCACCAGCACGGCCATGAGAACGTCGAGCGCGAGCGCGTCGGCGCTTCCCCAGGTGGGCGCCCGAAAGCCGACGGTGACCGCCGCCCCGTTGGTATCCTGAGGATTGCGCGCGAGAACGGCGCGCGGGCCGTCGACCGCTCGCTCGTTGAAGCGCGAGCGCGATGAGGCCTTCCCGTGCGGCATCTCGCTGAACGCCGCCCCTACCTTCGTGACGGCCTCCTCCGCATCCACGTCCCCGGTGACCACGAGCGTCAGATTCTCGGCGACGTAGTAGTCGTGGTGGAACCGCTGAATGAGGGTCGGGGTCGTCCCGGAAAACTCGTGCTCGTGGATCGCAAGGGGTGAGACGAGCGGCGTTCCGTCGTGCAGTTGGGCGCGCACGATGTTCACCGCTGCTTGATCCGCCTGGGCGAGGACTGTGCGCGCGAGCCCCTTCGCCCTGCCGAACGCCAGATCCACGACCGGCGCGTCCAGTCGCGGGTGAATCAGGCCCTCGGCGAGAAGCTTGAGGCCCTTTGCGAAGTGAGGCGCCGGAACCGTGAGATCAAAGTAGGAATAGTCGTAGCCCGCCTCGCTCGCGTAGGTGCCCGCGATCGAGTAGACATCCTTCTGCATCGCTCCCGGCTCGCGGTCCGCGGTCGCCTGCATCATGCACTGCGAGGTCCCGATCGCCAGACCGCGGTCCTTCGGCGCTTCATCGCGCATTCCCGCGCGAACCCAAGCCTGGATCGAGACAATCCTGCGCGTATGAACCTCGCGCACGACGACCGTGATCTTGTTGGGCAGTGTCCGAACGAGATCGGGCAGGGCGGCGGCCTCGTGAGCCGGGCCAAGGAGCAGAGCCAGGAGGAGCAAAGCTGGGCTGGGACGCATTCGATGAACGACCTCCGAGAGCGCGAACGAACGTGTGGTCATGGATCCAGGAACTCTATCGCATTGGCCGAAAAAAACGAACCCCGACGGAGGGGATTCCCGCCGGGGTCACAGATCTTGGGCCCGTCCGGGCTAGGTCCGGATCTTCACGACGTTGGCGGCCTGCTTCTCCTTCTGGCCCTCCACCGATTCGAATTCGACGACCTCCCCCTCGGCGAGTGTTCGAAAACCCTCACATTGAATCGCGGAGTGATGAACGAAGAACTCCTCACCCGAATCTTCACGGATGAACCCATATCCCTTGGTCTCGTTGAACCACTTGACCGAGCCGTGGTGCTTCAATTCCAGGGCCCTCCTTTCGGACTGGTACGATTGGACCTTCGATGGCTCTACGAGGCTCCAACCCCCCTTCCCGCACGCACAGACTGGAAACAGTCGCGACAATAGACCGGTTTGCCTGCCGTCGGTTTGAACGGAACCTGCGTTGTCACACCGCACGAGGAGCAGACCGCCTCGTGAAACTCACGCGAGGACGTCCCACCCGACATGGGGGACGCGCTGAGTCCTCCCGCCACCGCACCCACGCCCTGCCGCTTCTTTTCGTCGCGGCAGCGCCGGCAGCGGGTCGGCTCATGCTGAAACCCGCGCTCCTTGTAGAAGGCTTGCTCCCCCGCAGTGAATACGAACTCCTCCCCACAGTCCCTACACTTGATAACCTTATCGTTCTCCAGCATGAAGCCTCCGAGGCGTCCTCGCCTTTGAAAACACGAAACCCCCGGCGGGCGAGTAACGCCAGGGGCAGAGATGCAGCAAACGAAAGGCTCGTTGGGACGATGCGGGAAAGGTTGAATCGGGGTAGAGAAGATACACTGGGTTCCGCTCGTTGCTACGGGAGACTCCTCCGCCTCGCGGAGGTTTGCCAACACATATGGTAACTATATAGAATTCCAGGTACTTGTGTCAAGAAATTTGCGCCGCTACCCACCGGAACCCTCGACCTGCCGCCAAATTGGAGCGCTCTCTGTGCGCTCGCTCGAGCGCGGGTATCGAATCGTTGCGACCCTAGCGGCTCTTCTCCTTCTCAACGCATCGCCCGGGCCGAACTCGTTCGCGGCTTGGCCGAACCATCCGGATTCCCTCGTCATCCTTCACACGAACGACATCCATGCCCATCTGCTGCCTTACGAGGATTCGAAGGGGGCGGTCGTGGGGGGAGCGGCGGCACGCGCCGCGCTGATCGAGCGGCTGCGTGTCCCAGGCCGCAGGACACTGCTCCTGGACGCGGGCGATGTGTTTCAGGGCACTCCCCTGTACAACTTCTTCAGGGGAGTCCCAGACTACCGCTCGATGGCCCTCATGCGCTACGACGCGGGCGCGCTTGGGAACCACGAGCTGGACGACGGACCCGCCTACTGGCTGCACGCCCGCTCCGAAGCCCCGTTTCCGATCCTGAGCGCCAACGTATTCGTCGCAGCGGACAGCGCCTGGGCTGAAGGGCTCTCCCCTGTGCCGGCCGGGGTGCGCCGGGGCGCACGGTGGATCGGCGGGGTGCGGGTCCCGGACGATGCCCCGCTCCGTTTCCTCGCGACGCCATACGTTGTGCGGGAGGTGGGGGGCGTGAAGATCGCGATCCTGGGCCTCACGACGAGCGATATCGTATCGATCGTGAGCCGCGCCCGGAATCCGGGTGTCGCGGTATCCGACCCGATCCAGGTCGCGTCAGCGCTCGTCCCGGAGCTCAGGAAGAGGGCGGATTTGGTGATCGCCCTGACCCACGTCGGGGTCGACGTGGACCGCGCCCTGGCTTCGCGCGTCCCCGGGATCGATCTCATTGTCGGAGGACACAGCCACACGTTTCTCTGGCAGCCCGTGCTGGTCCCGCATCGAGATTCGAATGGCGCCAGAAGCACCCCGATCGTACAGGCGGGCCGCTGGGGAGAGCGGGCTGGGCGTGTCGCGCTCGCGATCGGCCCCGGCGGAATCGGCGGCATTACCGGCGCGCTCATCCCCGTCCGTCCCGGCGATGGAGAGGACCGGCAAGTGGCGACGATGCTCCAGCCCTTCCGGGATTCGATCGCGACCGCTATGGACAAGCCGGTCTTTCAGAGCCGGGCCCCGGTGAGCATGTCCGGGCTCGAGCAAGGGGAAACCCCCCTCGGCGACTTTGTCGCGGACGTCATCCTCGAGACCGCGCGCGCCGACCTCGCGATCATGAACTCGGGAGGGATCCGCGCGTCCTTGCCCCAGGGCGTCGTGACCGTGGGCGACATCTACACCGTGCTCCCGTTCGACAACACGATCGTGACGATCCCGATGAAGGGATGGCAGGTGCGGGAGCTCCTCGATTTCATCGCACGCCGGCTGGGCAAGGGAGGATTCGCCCAGGTATCGGGTGTGCAGTTCGTGATCCGGCGGGGGCGGGCGGCGGAGGTCCGCGTGGGGGGCACCGTTCTGGAGAGCGATCGCGTGTACCGCGTCGCGACGATCGATTTCCTGTACGGGGGCGGCGACGGCTATACGATGTTCGAGAAGGCGGGACCGGCTGAGGGCAGCGGGATCTTCACGCGGGACGCCGCTATCAACTTTCTTCGCAAGCACCCGGGTTATGAGTTCAAGAAACGCGGCCGGTTCCGGTGGGAGGGTTCGCTTCCGACGCGCGATCTGCTTCACTTCTCCCGATAGCGAAGCGCGACGTTCGCGTCGCCTAGATTCGGAGGCACATCGTAGGGTCCGGCGTCGGCGTCGAAGTACCCCGCCTTCGAGATCCTGATCTTGAAGGATCCGCGCGGTAGGCTCGGGATGACGTAGGCACCCGTGGAATCGGTCTCGACCGTGCCCCGCGGAGGCGAATCGCTGGCCGCGGCATCGAGCGAATCGACGCTTCCCGCGGGCTCCCATCGCACCGTCGCGCCCTGCAGCGGCTCGCGGGTGTAGAAGTCCGTGACGACCCCCTCGATCAGGGGATAGAGAACCGCCTCGCGGGCGTTCACGAGGCCCCAGCCGAATCGATTGTCCGGCCTCTCGGCGCGGCTTGCGCTCATCGTGAGCGCGTCGCGCACCATCTCCGGCCCCCAGTCGGGATGCCGCTCCATGATGAGCGCCACGACGCCGGCGACGAGGGGCGTCGAGAAGGACGTGCCGTTCACGCGCGCGTAGGCGTCCCGGGTGCGGCCCAGTGCGGTGAGCACGGACACACCCGGCGCGACCACGTCGGGCTTCACCCGGCGGTCGTAGGTCGGGCCCACGGAGCTGAATCCAGCGAGATTCCCGATCCCGTTCACCGCGCCCACCGAGATCGCGCCCGGGGCGTCGGCGGGCGCGCCGATGCTCCCCTCCTTTTGCCCTTCGTTCCCGATCGCGTTCACGATGAGGAGCCCGCGCGAAAGCGCGAGGTTCGCCGCGCGCGTGGCCACCGCCGTGCGGCCGTCGAGATCGCGCCATCGATACCACGCGTGGTAGGTGAGCGAGCTCGTGAGAAGGTCCGCCCCCACGGCCTCGGCCCACTCCACCCCCGCACACCAGAAGTCTTCCTCGACCGGACGCTCCGAACCGACCCTCTCCGTCATTCCCAGGAGATAGTCGGCGCGATACGCGGGGCCGATCAGCCTCCCCGGCGCGTAACCCCCGATCGTGGAGAGCACGGCGGTTCCGTGGATCGACTGGGTCGGCGCGTCCGTGCGCGGATCGTAGGAAGGGTCGCTGTCTCCGTTCACGAAATCGCGGACCCCGCGGACTTCGAGCTGTCGCAGCGCCTCGTGGTCCAGCTCGAATCCCGAATCGAGCACGCACACGAGGATCCCCTCTCCGTGAAGGCCCATCGAATGGACCTCGGGTACGTGGAGCATGTCGATCTGGAGATAGGAGGGGCCGGCGTTGAACTCGGCGTCGGTCGCGGGAGCCTCATCCCGCGACTCGCGCGCGACCGGACGGATCCCCGCCACGAAGGGAAGCGCGCCGATCCGCTCGAGCGCTTCGGGCGAGGCGTCGACGCTCACGGCGTTGAGCCAGCGTGAGCGTGTGCGGATCACGCCACCACGGGCGGAGACCGCGGCAACGTAGGCGGGATCGGGCGGTAGGTCCTGGTCGTCGGGGAGCAGGACGGGTTCCGGTCGTGCGGCGAGGCGTGGGGCGGAGCCCGGTCGCGGGGCGAGGCGTGGGGCGGAGCCCGGTCGTGCGGCAACTCCGCGCGAGGCAAGTCGATCCCGCTCACGGGCCGCCTTCGCCCGACGCATGGCCGCGCGCGGCGTGATGCGCCGGGAGGCCTCGGCGAGCGCCGCCTCGCGGGCGGGTCCGGGTTTCGCCAGGTCACCGCGATCGCGGAAGAAGACCCAGCTGGGAGGGGCGGCCCTGGGCGGGTCCGCTCCAGACGCGGCGGCGGAACCTAGAGCGACCATCGCACTCACGAGGATCGCCGCGCGGCTCGACGCCCTCACTGCAAGCCTTCGGCCAAATAGAGCCTCGACAGGTACCGGCGCGCCCTGAACACGACAGCCTGTCCGTCCGGAGACACGACGACCGTCTGAACTCCGACGAGCCCAGCGGTGTCCGTCGGTCTCAATTCTCGGACCAGCGACCGCTGTCGCGTCCTCAGATCGAGGCGAACCAGTTTCGCGGACTGGCCCAGCTCCTGAAACATGTAGACCGATCGTCCATCCTTGTTGAGCCTCAAGACATGATCCTCGGATTCGAGCCCCTTGGCGGAGAGAGGCGTCGGCTTCCCTCCCGCAACGGGGTAGGCCCAGACCGTGCCGCCCGCTCCCCCCGCATAGACCGAGTCTCCTCGCGCCGACAGCACGAAATCGGGGAATCCCTCCGGCGTGACCGCACGCGTTACCCCTGTCTCGACGCTTTGGACATAGCAGCGCAGGGGTCTGCCCGACTGCCCCGCCGGGAAAACAATGCTCTTGCCGTCCGGCGTCCATGTGACTGGGTATTCGCGGTATCGTTCGAATCCTGGGTTCGGAAGCCACTTCGCCTCGCCGGGTCCGGTGGGGAGAATCACCAGCCGAGGCGGCGTCGTGTAGAGCAAGGTAAGGGCGGCATGCGCGTCCGGCGAAAACGCGAGCGCTTGCCCGTCGCCCAGGCGGGTCGCGGGGGATCCATCCATACCGCGGACGAACACCGAATACAGTTGCCCCGCCGCGGCCCCTTGCTCCGAGAACAGCACCGTCTTGTTGTCGGGCGAGATATCGGCCGGGATGGAGAAATCGAGCCAGGTCAAATCCCGCTCCGTCTCGTCCCCGGCGAGGAGACCGCAGAGGTCCGATCGCTGGTCGTCCGAAGTCAGGAGGACGCGCCCGTCGCGCGAGATATCGTGGAGCGTAACCCCGCCGGGAACCCTCGCCACCACTCGCAAGTCCCCGGAAAGCGAGACCGCGTACAACGCGCGCTCGCCGCTCCCCCGTCCAGCCGTGAACCATACCTCCCGGCCTCGGGCCGACCACGCGAGCCCACCCGTCGTGCTCCATTCAGGGCTGAGTCTGCGGGCCTTCCGCGCCCGGTCGACCACCATGACGGCGCCACGATCATCACCTTGGGCGGGATGAAAGAGAAAAGCTACCATGTCGCCGCCCGGGGAAACGCGCGGATGGCTCATCCAGCCCCTGGTCTCGAAGAGGAGCGTCCCGATCGGGTATTCCAAGCGGAATGTACCCTCGGCTTCGCGGACGACCGCGAGGGAGGATCCGTCCGGCGACCAGTCGGCCCCGAGGACGTTCGCGAGAATCTCTCGAGGGGCTCCGCCGGCAAGCGGCACCCGCGCGAGCGTCCCTCGGGTGACGAGCGCCGCTGCCCGGCGGGGACCTAAGCAGAGGGCCATCTCACCGGAGGAGGACATCGCGAGGAGGTTCGCCATGCGAATGCCCATGCTTCGAGACTCCGGAGAACCGGACCTTCCCAGGTAAAGCTCGCAGGGCCCCCCCTCCCATGCGGCCGCATAGACGAAGGTCTGTCCATCCGGCGCGAAGCGCGCGGCGAAGACCGGACCTTTCTGAAAAGTGAGCTGACGATATTCCGGCGCTGTCCCACGTCTACCCTGGGTCGCCCGACCGGCCGCAAATGCCGCGAGAACTACCGCGAAGCCCGCGAGCACGGCGAGCGCGGGCCGAAGGCCGCGGCGTGCTCTTGCCGTCCTGACTACAGCGCCCGACGGCTCGCTCAGCCCCGAGAGTGCCTCGAGATTGAAAGCGATGTCCTGTGCGGATTGGAACCGCGCGGCCGGGTCCTTCTCGAGGCAGTGCAGCACGATCCTCTCGAGCGCGGGTGGCACCGGGCGCGGCGCTACCGAAAGATCCGGCGGATCGTCCTTCAATATGGCGTTCATCGTCTCGACAGCGGTCGGGCGATGGAACGGGCGCTTGCCCGTGAGCATTTCGTGAAGGATGGCGCCGAGCGCGAAGATGTCCGCGCGGTGATCCGCCGGCACCCCGCGGACCTGCTCGGGGGCCATGTAGCCCACGGTGCCCAAGATCATCCCGGGATCGGTATCGATGCCTAAGGTGGGCGCCTTGCTGCGCCCCGGTTCGGAGGCGTCGGGGCGGATCAGCTTCGCGAGGCCAAAGTCGAGGATTTTGATCCGGCCGTCCCGCGTCACGAAGAGGTTTTCCGGTTTCAAGTCGCGGTGCGCGATTCCTTTGGCGTGCGCCGCGGCCAGGCCGCAGGCAATATCGAGGGCGAAGTCCACGGCCTTCCGCTGCGGAATGGCGCCCCCCGCGAGGCGCTCGCGTAAGATCATCCCTTCGAGCAGCTCCGAGACGACGTACGAAGCGCCCTCGTGAGTGCCGACGTCGTAGATCGCGACGATATTGGGGTGGTTGAGCGCGGCCGCGGAGCGCGCCTCCTGCTCGAAGCGGCGCATCCTGTCGGGATCCGCGGAGTAGGCGGTAGGAAGGACCTTGACCGCGACCTCGCGCCCGAGCCGCGTGTCGCGCGCGCGGTAGACCTCGCCCATCCCGCCGGCGCCCAGCGGGGCGAGAATCTCGTACGGGCCGAGCCGCGTGCCCGCGGATAGAGCCATGATCCCCTCTAGTACGTGAATCGAACCGTGTAGGTCAGCGCGGCCGACTGGCCGGGGGCCACCGCGACGTCGAACTCGATCGTATCGGCGTCCTTCTTCCTGTACTCGGAGGATTTCGCGGTGATCTCCCAGTTCCCGTACAGCGTCTCCATGACCGTGACGGTCGCGGCCTTCTCGCCGCGGTTTCGAATCGTGATCTTGTACGCGTCCTCGGTCACGTTCCGCGAGACCCGGGAGTGCGACAGGCGCGTTCTGTCGCCCACGAGATCGAACGCGGTACCGGCCAGGATCTTGACCTTCTCCCCGGCCGGCGTGTGTCCGATCGCGTCCTCGCCGACCAGCGCACGCATCCCGCCCGGGCCGGCCTCGTACACGCGCACGCGCCCCGCCGGGAGTGTCACGCCCAGCCCCAGCGACTTCTCGTTCCCGAGCTCCAGACGCACGCGAACGCGCGATCCATCGCGCGCCGCGTCATAGACGTAGGCTCGACGCGCGGGGACGCGTGTTGGCCCCACGAGGGGAACCTGCGTCGTCTCGAGATAGGGAAGGTCCATCGCGCCCGCGACCGGGTAGAAGTGGTACGCAAATAGATCCTGGGCACCCGGCGCCTGCGCCCCCGGGGTTGCCTCCTCCGCGGCCGGACCGCGGTCGGGGGTCTCCCCCGCGCGATGGAGCTCCCCAGCGACCAGGGCCACCTTGGCGTCCTCGTAGGTCGTCCCGGTGCGGTTGACGATCGTGGCCCAGCCTGACAGCTCGACTTCCTTTTCCCCCGGATCGATCTCCGCGGAGTACTCCGCCGTCCACTCGATCCCCGAGGTCAGATAGGAGAGCATTGCGGCCAGAGCCCCGCCCTTCGCGCTCTCCACCTGCCACCGAAGCGAGGGGCGGGTGGCCAGGCCCGGACTCGACCGGAACTCGAGCTCGCTGAGCGACCGCCGGTTCATCATCGTGAGGACCCCGACCGAATCGCGGCGCTCGATGAAGAGATCGTCTCCCTCGATTCCCACGAGGCGTCCACGGTAGGTCCTGCCGCCATATCGGTACCCAATCGAGTCGCCGAGGAAGCGTTGGAAGACGCGGTCACCGCTCCAGAGATCGTAATCGAAGCTCTGCCTCAGGATCCGAAATCCGTCCCCCCTCGAGGCGCACCGAGGTTGAATCGATCCGGCGCGGCACACCCTCGAGCGTCACCTCGTTTCGGCCGCGCGAGAGCTTCAGTGCGTACGGCTCGCGCACGAGCGCGAGGTTGTTGTTGTAGATGACGAGCTCCGCGCGGCCCGGCGCGCGTTGGGCCACCACCGCGTGTGCCGCGTTAGGAAGCGCCATCAGGAGCATCGATAGGAGGGTGGGAGCAATCTGCCGGATTCCGGCCATTCGACCTCCTGGTGCGATACCGGTTAATGTGTTTCTCTCGTATAAGACGCACGTTACGGCGCTGGCGTGGCGCGGTCAAGAATCGCGGGCGACGGTCAGACCAAGTTTACGTTGACACCCCACCGTTACGAGGCTAACGTACGCGCGTCTTTCGGGCCGGCAAGAACGGCCAGTCCAAGCTCGCTTTGGAAACCTGCAATGGTGTTGCCTCGCATTAGGATCTCGGCTTCAGCGCTGGCACGCGGCAAGGTTCAAAGCATCGATCGGTGTCGACACGCTGAAGCAATCCCCTAGAAAAAGACAAATGACGAGGATACCGAAGCGTCACGATGCGGAGCGGCCCTCACGCGCGCGAATGGGCATCGGCCCGGGGCCTCTCCATCGGCTTGTGTCTCAGCTCGAAGCAGCCGCAATCGGGAGGAGGTGAAGATTCAATGCGCAAGCGCGGAACCGTGAAATGGTTCAATGAGTCGAAGGGATTTGGCTTCATCCAGCAGCCTGGCGGCGAGGACGTGTTCGTACACTACTCGGCCATCCAGGGCGAGGGCTTCAAGACCCTCGCGGAAGGGCAGGCGGTGGAGTTCGAGATCGTCGAGGGCCCGAAGGGCAAGCAAGCAGCCAACGTGACGACGGTGTAAGGCCGTCCCATTCATCGATAAACTGCCGCCCCGGCACGCACTTCGCCGGGGCGAACTATTTCCGGCTGTGGCCCGGATACGCCTTTCACTATATAGTCCACGCCTTGCATGGCTGAGCACCTGCCGGAAGGACCCACTCCCAGCATCCCCGAGCTACCTCCCGACCAGGGAGGGCCGGTCCAGGTCTCCCGCGTGACGCGATTCCTCCAGCGCGCGTTCGAGATCGTCGTTGGGCCCGCGCGCCGGATCACGGATCCCCACCTATTCCATAAGATCTCGCTCGCGGCGTTTCTGGCTTGGGTCGGTTTGGGCGCGGACGGGCTCTCATCGTCGGCCTACGGCCCGGAGGCCGCGTTCCGCGCGCTAGGGGAGAACACGTTCCTCGCGATCCCGCTCGCGATCCTCACCGCCTTCACGGTCGTTGTCATCGCGGTCAGCTACATGCGGATCATCGAGCGCTTTCCCGCCGGAGGCGGCGGCTACGTCGTCGCGACGAAGCTTCTCGGCCCGGGGGCCGGCCTCATGTCCGGGACTGCCCTCCTCGTCGATTACGTGCTCACGATCGCGATCTCGCTCGCGAGCTGCTCGGAGTCGATCTTCAGCTTGTTTCCGCCCTCGCTGCAGGCGCTCAGGATTCCGTTCACGTTTCTCCTTCTCGCGGCGCTCACCCTGCTGAACCTGCGTGGCGTCCGCGAGTCGGTCGCGGTCATTTCTCCCATTTTCCTGATATTCATCGTGAGCCACGTGGGGGCGATCGTGGCCGCCATCGTCTTGAATCTCCACCAGATCCCCGTCGAGGTGAATCACCTGCGGGAGCAATCCAGCCGGGCGGTGCAGGAGACCGGGTGGATCGCGCTCCTCATGCTGCTTTTCCGAGCCTTCACGCTGGGCGGCGGCACCTACACCGGGATCGAGGCGGTGAGCAACGGCGTGCCGATGCTGCGCGAGCCGAAGGTCGAGACGGCGAAGGCGACGATGCGGTATATGGCGTTTTCGCTCGCCTTCATCGCCGGGGGAATCCTGTTCGCGTATCTGCTGTATCAGGTTCACCCGGTCCCGGGAAAGACCCTGAACGCGGTGTTGTGGTACGCCGTGGCCGGGCAGCTCTTTCCGCCTGGGAGTCACATGGGGAGCGCTCTCGTCGCCGTCGTCCTGCTTTCGGCGGGTGCCCTGCTCTTCGTCGCGGCGCAAACAGGGTTTCTCGGCGGACCCCGTGTGCTCGTCTACATGGCGCTGGACCGCTGGGTCCCGTCGCGGTTCGCCAACCTTTCCGAGCGGCTGGTCAGCTCGAACGGCGTCATGTTCATGGCGATCGCCGCCGCCGCCGTACTCGCCGTCACGGGCGGGGCCGTGCACATTCTCGTCGTCCTTTACAGCATCAACGTCTTCCTCACCTTCGCGCTCGCGCAGCTGGGAATGATTCGGGACGCCTTGAACTTGAGACGCGAGGGAAAGCCGTGGCGCCAGCCGCTGACGGTGAGCGGCCTCGGGTTCGTCGTCACCGGCCTTCTCCTGGTCGGAACGGTCGGATTCAAATTCAGTGAGGGAGGCTGGGCCACGCTGCTATTCACGACGATCCTCGCGATGTGCTGCGTCGCGATCCGCCGGCATTACATCCGGACCGCGCAAAGCCTGCACCGTCTGGACGACACGCTGACCACGGTCCCGCTCCCCCGGGGCGAGCCCACGGCCGCCCCCATGCAGCGACACGCGCAGACCGCGATCCTGACGGTGACGAATTTCGGCGGGCTGGGCATCCACTCGCTCTTGAACCAGTTCCGTATTTTCCCGAATCAGTTCAAGCAGATCGTTTTCATATCGGTGGGAGCGATCGACTCGGGAAGGTTCAAGGGCGCGGACGAGATCGAGGCCTTGCGGGGAAGCACCGAAACGGAGCTGCAAAAGTACGTGGACTTCGCGCGAAAGCTGGGGATTCCAGCCGAGTATCGCTACTCGATCGGAACCGACATCGTCGACGAGCTGGAGGCGCTCTGCCTCCAGGCGAGCAAGGACTACCCGCGCTCGGTCACGTTCGGCGGCCAGCTCGTGTTCCAGAAGGAAGGAGCGATCGTCCGCTGGCTCCACAACCAGACCTGCCCCGCGCTGCAGCGGCGGCTGGCGTTCCATGGTTTGCCCATGGTGATTCTCCCGGTACGGGTCTACTAGAGGGGCTGCGCCCGGGCTCCCGGTGCCGAGTTGCGGGCCCTCGGTGCCGGGGGGCAGCAGGCGGGCGGTGCCGGCCGCGGGCCTTCGGTGCTGGGCAGCAGGGGTGCCGGGCCGCAGGCGGTGCCGGGCCACGAGCCGCGCCCGCCGTGCACGGCTACCGAAAAGACAGAGGGCCCGGCTCAGGTAGATGTGTGGGCGCCGGGCCCTTCCAGTCTTCGCTCGGTCCCGCGTGGACCGGGGCCGTCGCGGACGATGATCCCAACACCTCAGGACGCGGTCCCTCCACCACGCCCTGGGAACGACGGCGCCGGGTTCCACCGCGCC
>DASXTQ010000045.1:0-15895 GCA_036505295.1 Candidatus Eiseniibacteriota bacterium | reverse complement strand
CGGGCTTGTAAGGCCGACCGGAGCGAGATGCGCGCTTGGTCGGCCTTGGTCACTCAAGGAGGAAAATCATGAAGCGACTCACAGCATTGGCTGCGGTGATCCTAGCGTTCGTCGCGTTCACGGTTTCGCCCACACAGGCGCATGCTTTCGGTCTTTCCGGGATCGGCGCTCGAGTCGGCGGGGTGGACCCTGAGGGGGCCGGCGGCTCCGTCCTGGTAGGCGGCCACCTCGAGTTCGAGGAGTCCGGGACCAAGCTGCATCTGCAGCCCGGGGTCATGTACTGGTCCAGCGACCGCCTGAGCGACTTCAATCCCAATTTCGACCTCTTGTATCACTTCGCGAGATCCTCGCAAGTGAGCCCGTACGTCGGAGCGGGGGCCGGATTGCATTTCTACTCGCTCGACGTCCCAGGAGGGGCTAACAGCAGCAACACCGACCTGGGCGCGAACCTGTTCGGCGGCGTCTTGCTCCCCTCCAACTCGATGCGCATGTTCATCGAGGGGCGCTTCGTCGCGTCGGACCGTTCCCAAGCGTCGATCAACGGCGGAGTCACGCTGCCCTTCGGACACCATTGAGACCGTGTACGGTGGATGAGGCAGCGGCTCGCCCGTGGCTGCAAACGGGCGACCCCGATTCAATCATTCTGAAGGCGAGGGCCGGGCCCCCGGGCGGGGCCCGGCTCCACGGATTGCTATGCCGATCCAGTCTCCTCGAGGCGGGCGCCCATCGCGCGATGCGCGCAGCCCTGCTATAATCTCCGGCTCACACAACCAGCGCCCGTGGGTGTTCCCCGCGGGCATGAGACGGAGGAGGAGGTCACCCCATGCCAAGGTATGTCATCGAGCGCGATATCCCCGGAGCTGGAAAGCTCTCACCCCAGGATCTCCAGGGCATATCGCAGAAGTCATGCGGCGTGCTCGGAAAGATGGGGCCGCAGATCCAGTGGGTTCATAGCTACGTCACCAACGACAAGATCTACTGCGTCTACCTCGCGCCGAACGAGGAGATGGTTCGTGAGCATGCCCGCCAGGGCGGATTCCCCGCAAATCGCGTCTCCGTGGTGAAGGCGGTCATCGACCCAACGACCGCGGAAGTCTGACGCCACGTTGAAGCTCCTCGTCTTCGGAGGCACCCAGTTCGTCGGCCGACACATCGTCGAGGCGGCGCTTTCCCGCGGCCACCAGACCACAATCTTTCACCGCGGGAAGACGAATCCCGGTCTCTTCCCGATGGCTGTGGAGATTCTTGGTGACCGGGACGGCGGCCTGGATTCTTTGCGCGGTGGAAGGTGGGACGCTGTCCTCGACGTGAACGGCTACGTGCCGCGCGTCGTGAGGGACTCGACAAAGCTCCTGTCGGGAGAGGTCGAGCGGTACCTTTTCATCTCCACGCTCTCGGTACTGGCCGACCCGAGCGTTCCCGGCCAGGATGAGAGTGCTCCGCGCGCCGCGTTCGACCGAGTCTCGACCGAGGAGATCACCAAGGATACGTACGGGCCCCTCAAGGCGGCGTGCGAGGCGGTCGTCGAGGCTGAGGCGGGGGAACGGGCGGTGATTCTCCGCCCTGGCTTCATCGTCGGGCCCTGGGATCATACGGGGCGCTTCAACTACTGGTTGCGCCGCGCGAGCCAAGGGGGGGACGTGCTCGCGCCTTGCGGGCCCGAGACCCCCATGCAGTTCATCGACGCACGCGATCTGGCCGCCTTCGTGCTGAGGGCAGTGGAAACGAAGAAGGCCGGCACCTATCACACCGTGGGCCCGGCCGAGCGGTCGACCTGGGGCCGTTTGTTCGAGGAATGCAAGAAGGTCACCGGCAGCGATACGCGCATCGTTTGGGTCGCGGAGGATTTTCTCGAGGGCCGGGGCGTGGGCCCGGCCGAGCTGCCGATGTGGTTTCGCGGGGCGGACGGCCTCGCACAGACGAACTGCACGAAAGCGGTCGCCGAGGGGCTCACGTTTCGGCCGGTCGCGGACACGATACGTGACACGCTGGCGTGGGATTCGCTCCACGGCCGGAGCGACGTCGGGCTATCGGCGGATCGCGAGCGCGAGCTGCTGGCGGCGTGGACCGAGGCGCGGGAGACCGTCTAGCCTCGGCGGGAGGCTCGGCCCGCGAACGCGGGCTACCCCTCTGGGCGGACCCATCCCTCCTCGGGCAGGAGCGCCTTGTGTCCTGACGGGCGGATCTTGCGGTAGACCTCTGTGGGCTTGCGCTCCCGGCCCTCGACGGTCAGCAGCGCGCGGAGCGGAATACCGAACAGCCGCTCGTTTTCTTCCAGGTAGGGCCGGGCGACCTCCCAATCTTCAGGCCCTAGCTCCGCGAATTCCCCGCCGTTCAGCTGGTCCTCCGTGAGCTTCCGCTCCGGATCCCGCGCGTAGATCGCGCCCCCCGAGGCAAGGGAGAAGAGGTTGCCTCCGGGGTAGGGGGAGTCGAGATCGCGGAGCGCGCCATGCTCGTCGAAGGCCATCCCGTTCAGGATCACGAAACCGCCCCCGCTCAATGGATCGCCCGCCATGAATGATTCGGCCAGGTAGTCGAGGCACGTCCCATTGATCACGACGCGTGGGCGCCCCACCGCATTGATCATGGGGCGACCGGCTGCGTTTCCCAGGATGAATGCGCCGCCGCCTTTCGCGCCGTACATGAACGTCTGGCCGATGTCGCCGTGCACGACGAGCGTTCCGTCCTTCATGATCTGCGCGAGCTGATCCTGAGCCGAGCCGTGGACGTGAATGGAAGCGCCGTCCATCCCCGAAGCGAGGTAGTCCCCGGAGGACCCATACACGTCGATGTGGAGCCCGCGCACCTCCGGGCCGAGGCCGCAGCCGATGAAACGCTGCCCGCGGACGCCGAATGTCAAGATTCGCCGGAAACCACGCCCGCGGAGCCCCACGATCGCCCGGGCGAGAGAATCCGGCCCCTCAGGGGGAAACCGGCGAGCGTCGACGATCACGACCGTTCGTTCCCGATCGGAGGACGGCATCGCGGAGCCCAGCTCATGCCACGCGCTCCGGCCGTCCCGCGCCCCTCGGGTTCCTTCCAGGACATGAACCAGCGAGCGGTCCACCATCGAGAGCACGCAGCTTCGCTTCATGGTGCCGGTCGGGTAGCGGCGGTCGATCAGGAGCGTGAGCAGCGAGACGATCTTGAGCCGGTCGGCCCCCTCCTGAGCGGCCCCCTCCAGCTCCTCGAGCAAGCTCGCCACTTCGGAGTAATCCCACCCGGGAATCCGCGTGCGGACCATCTCGAACTGGCGGGCCGGATCCTGGATCTGCTCGATGATGTCGGCGGGATTCGGCGTGCGGGCGCCGCCCGACGGAACCGGGCCCGTGAACGGGCGCTTGGACGCGTCGGGCCCGATCCTGTTTCCGAATTTGTCCTCGCAGCGGAAGGTGCTGCGGCCCCCGCCGTTCGGGCCGACCGTGAACGTGAACGCGCCCCCGTCGGTGTGGCTTCCGCCTCGCGCGTTCCAGAAGAGGTCGGCCCGCGACCAATAGCGGTCATCATCACTCGCGAGGCTCTCGAGCGCCGCATCGATCGCCTGTTTCTCGGAAGCCGCGAACCCGATGGATGCGGAGCCGCATTGAATCGCGAACACTTGCGGTCGCAGCATGGAGGTGTCCGTGATCCCGATGAGGCGCTTCGCGCCGCTTTGGGGGTCGGACTGCGCGATAAGGAAAAACCACGGTCCGTCGGGTGAGCCGTGGATGTGCACCGCCTGCAGCTGGCGATAGAGACTCCGGCGGTCCTCAGGCAGGAGCGCGAAATCGCGCTCCGTCGTCGGCGCCATCGCTTCGATCACGTACTCGAGCGGATAGCCGTACACGCGGCTCAGGAGATCGAAGGCCAGGACAGCGACCTCGGTATCGGTGAGGTACAGAGGGTAGATCTTCCGCTGTGCGAGATAGCTCGAGATCGAGGCGTAGTTCGCGAAATCGCCGTTATGGACGAGAGCCTCGTGCATGCCGATGAAGGGATGGGCTCCCCCGGGGTGCCACACCCGCCCCTTCGTCGGATAGCGGTGGTGGCCGATCCAAATGTTCGCGCGAAAGTCCTCGAGGCCGTAGGCGCGGATGACGTCTTCTCCGTAGCCGACCATCTTCAAGACCAGCATGTCCTTTCCGTGGGAGAGGACGAACGCGCGCTTTTCTCCCGTCGACGCGTAGAGCTCCCGGTTCAGACGGTAGGTATTCTGGTACACGATCTCGTCTTCGGCGGCCCTCGGGTCGGAGGCGCCGTGGGAGCGCATGAACTCGGCGCGCACCTCGTCGCGCACCCGAACGAAGTAGCACGCTGCCTGCGGCGGCGGCACATCCAGCCTAAGCACCCGTTGCGCGTCGGCGAGAAGCGGGATCTCGACGACATGGTCCACCACGAACGTCGGCTCGACGTAGGTCCGCTCCACGTGGGCGCGCACGGAGCCGTCGAGGAACGCCACGGCGAGCAGGTAGTCTTCGGCAAGGACCCGGGGGAGCACTCCGAAGAACTTGGGGTCGAGGCCGACGGCGGCGATGCCGCCTCCCTTGCCGTTTCCGCGATTCCGCATTTGCAGGAGAGACTGTAAGAGATGGCGCCCGGCGACCGCCTCGCTCGAGGCGATCCCGATGACGCCGCAGCCTCCTTCGGCTTCGACGGCGCGGACCGCGGGGGCGGGCGGCCGCTCGAGGGAGCCGCGGGAGGAGAGGATCGCTTCAGGCGTGATGCGCGGCACGTTCCGGGTCCCGAGCGCCCTGTGCGCTCCGTGGTGCGGCGTAGGTCAGGACGTCGGTGCGACCCCTGAGCTCGCGGACGCTCCGCATCCCGAGACGGCGCAGGAGCTCGGTAATCTGCCACTGGAAGGATTCGTACAGGCGGCTGATGCGCTCGCGGCCCCACTCGGGCTCGACAAGTCTGGACAGCTCGGGGTCGGTGGTGGTCAGCCCGAAGGGGCATCCGCGGCCCCGCTCGCAATTGCTGCAGCGCGTGCACCCGAGCGCGACCAGCTCGGTCGTCCCCAGGACGCAGCCGTCCGCGCCCAAGGCAATCGCTTTCGCGATGTCGTCCGCGGTCCGGATTCCACCGCTCGCCATGAGCACGATCTCGTCGCGGATTCCCTCGCTCGAAAGGAAGCGGTGGACACGCGGGATGGCGAGCTCGATCGGCATCGCAATGTTCTTCTTCGCGATCTCGGGCGCCGCGCCTGTTCCGCCGTAGCTCCCGTCGACGTGGAGGATGTGGGCGCCCGTGTAGTAGCTGCCCACGGCCACCATGTCGACATCGGTGGGGGTCGATACCTTTACCGAAACGAGCGCCTCCGGGTGCATCGCCTTGATCCAATCGACGTGTTTCTTGTGGTCTTCGACCGAATAGACGCTGTGGAACGGGAAGGGCGAGAAGAGGCTCACCCAGGGGACGCTCTCCCGCATGCGCGCCACGGCCATCGTGGCCTTGTCTCCCAGGAGGTGCCCGCCGAGGCCCGGCTTGGCGCCCTGGGCGTACTTGAACTCGACGATCGGCGCGCGAAGGATCGTCTCCTCGCGCACGCCGAACATCCCCGTCGCGATCTGCGTGATGACGTGGTCTTTGTACTCCGCCACCGAGTCGGGATAGCCGCCTTCGCCGGTGCACGTGAAGGTGCGCCACTCCTTCGCGGCCATGGCGCGCGAGAGCATGATCTGCTCGCTGATCGAGCCGTAGGACATGCCCGCGCCGTACCAGGGGACCGGGATCTCGATCTTGCGGTCGTACGGCCGCCGGTTCAACGCGATCGACGTGTCGATCGATTCCGTCTCGGGAAGCCGTCGCGCGGGATCCGCGAAACGGAAGCCGAGGAGATCGAAACCGCCGCCGGATTTCCCCACCCGGTACTCGGTGCCGTTCGCCGGCGGGCGGCCCGTCTCCGCCTGGATCCAAGTGGCGAGAATGAGATCGGCGGACCATCGCGCGTCACCGAGCGCCGGGGGCATGAAACCGAGCCCCGGCCACGTGTGAAACCCGTGGTGCAGCGCGTGCCGGTGCTTCCCGGCGATGAGCTCGATCGCGCTCACACGATCATCCTTCGTATCCCTGGATCCCGGCAAACGCTTCGCGCTCCAAATCCTTCTGAAACATGCATCGGCCCACCTCGCCGCGGAGCCTCCGGACCTCCCGCAGTCCCATGGCGCCCAGGATCTCGAGGAGCTGATCCCGCCATGAGGCGGAGAGGTTCACGAGCCGCTGAACCGCCCAGTCATGATCCACGTCGACGCGCCCCTGGAGGGCGATCAGGGGCGCGGAGTCGAGCGCCACCGCGTCGAGGCCGCATAGGATCGCCTTCGGCACGTGCTCGGCGAGCACGATCCCGCCGCTTCCGATCAGCGTCACCTCTTCGCGGACGCCGTCCTCGACAAGCCTTTTCTGGATCTCGAGGATCACGTCCCCGATAAAACGGCCGCCGGCGCGCCCGGATTCATCCGCTGTGAGGTGAAGCACGCGGGCGCCGGCCCGGACGAGCTCCGGCACGTCGATCTCCGCTGGGACGCGGACCGCGATGATGCTTTCGGGAAAACGGCCGCGGAATCGCTCGTAACGCTCCCGGTTCCACCCCTCGAGGAGCAGCATCCGCGGGACCCAGCCCATCCGACCCAGATCGGAATCCTCCGGCGGACGGACGAGGGGAACGACGTGAGGGCTATCCGGAAGAGCGGCCGCTTGGGGAAACGGGACCACGGCGAGGGAGTCGATCCTTTGTGCCACCTCGGCCATCAGACGGCACAGCGCGTCCGAGCGCCCGACGCGCGGCGGCACATCGAACAAGAAGGGCACCTGGATCTCAAAGACGCGAGGCCCTGGACCTACGACCCGGCCCTTCTCGTCGAGCACGAGGTACTGCGGCTTCTCACCGATCTCGGTCACGGTCGAGATGAATTCCCGTCCGTGGATCCCGTCCCGGGTCGGCCGCACGATCTCCGACATGTCCGTCCACATTCCGTCCCAGCCCTGGCCGCCGAACATGCCGCGGTACCCCGCACCTCGCACCGGCACGCGCCCGGTGCGGGCCTCGTAGAGGATCGTGTCCACCTGGTCGGCGCTCAAGGAGAGCCCCGGCACCCCGGCGCGGTCGGCGTTCGGATGGATCTGCACGATATCCGGATACTGCGTGGTGCAGCGCAGGCATCCCACGCACAGATCCTCGCGTGGGGCGAGGCCGCCGAGCGGCCCCGAAAAAACGCCGTACACGCACGGGCGACTCAGGACGACCGGCATGTTTCCGCGGTACTGGACGAGCTCTTTGAGCAGAAGACCGATCAGGCGGTGCTTTTTGACACGCACCCGAAAGCGCGAAGGGTGCGGGTACATGTCAGGCGCGGGCTTCGTCTCGATGTGATAGCGCTTGTAGCTCAAGGGCCCCATATTACCCGCGCCCGGTCAGGGCGCAAGTACGGGAATCGCACAGGTCATTCGTCGAACAGCACGGTGCTCTCTTCGTAGAAGCGCACCTGTTTTTGCGCGATCCGTTCCGCGATCCACGCTTCGAGCCAACGGCTCTTCTCCGGGAGCGGACGAACGGGATCGGCCAGAATCTCGAGCGGGATGTTCACGCGGAGCGCCCTCCAGGGGATCAGGTGGCGGGTGATGCCGGCGGGGAGACGGGCCCCGCTCGCGGCGATCTCGAGGATCTCGTCGGGATGGAATCGTGGGAACACGATGAGAGCGGTGACGTCCGGGAACCGCGCGCGTGCCTCCGCCAGCGAATCGCGCATGACTCGATGGAAGGGCGCCCGCTCCCGGTAGATGTCGACGACCGCGTTGAGAAGCGCGTTTCGCTCGTAGAGCCCTCGATCCCCATGGAGCGTGAGGGTGCGATTCTCGTCGGGCACGACGTATGCGATCGCCTCACGCCGGGCGAGGAGCGCGCGCGCGTGGCTCAGGCTCTCGGGACGCCGCTCCAGGCCGGGGACCGCCCCAAGCTCGCGCTCCAGGGTCTCGAACGAGAACCCAGAGAGCGCGTGGTGCCATGTGGATAGCTGAATCCCGGGGTCGTCGTACGGCACCGCCTGAATGAGCATGTGCGGCAGCCCCACGGCGGCCGCGGCGGCCACACGATTGGCCCCGTCCAGAACCACGAAGCGTTCCTGCCGATCCGTCGTAACGATCGGGGTCGCGATGGGGGGATTCTTGAGGCAGCCGGACCGGCGCAGCCGCTCGCCCAGTCGCTCGGTGCGGCTTTCGTCCTCCTGCTCGTGCGGCACGAGGGAGGACACCGGAACGATCCGCAGATCGGGGAGCTTGAAATCGGAGTGACCGGTCTGGGACATGAGCCTTCTAGTGTATCATCCCGCGCGGTCTCCCCAAGCTTTGGTGGAGCCCAAGACCCCGTGACACCTTCGAGATTCCAGCCATTTGGCCCCGATCATCTGCTCGCGCTCGCCGTGATCGCGGTTTCCTCAGCGGCGCTGTCGCGGATGGCTCGCCGCGATCGCGGTGGGGGTTTGAAGCGGGCGTTCCGTTATGGCCTCGCCTTCTATCTCGTCGCCGGAATCGCGATCGCCTCCATCGTGAGCGCGATCCGCTTCGGGTTCTCCGTCTGGGACTTCATCCCGCTTCACCTTTGCGACTTCGCGGTCCTGCTTGCCGCCTTCACCCTCATCACCCTGCGCCAATCGGCGTACGAGGTGCTCTACTTCTGGGCCTGCGCGGGGACCGCCCTCGCGATGCTCACGCCCGATCTGGATCTCGGCTTTCCGGACAGCCACTGCATCGCGTTCTTCGGCCTTCACGGAGGTGTCGTGCTGGGCGCGCTCGTCCTGACGCTCGGGTTCGGGCTCAAGCCGCGGCGGGGAGCGCCATGGCGGGTATTCTTGTTTACGAACGCCTATGCGGCGGTCGCGGCGGCGGTCGACTTGGCCTTTCGTACGAACTACCTCTATCTCCGCGCCAAGCCTACGGCGCGAACGATCCTCGACTGGTTCGGTCCGTGGCCCACCTATCTGCTGTCCGCGGAAGCGCTGGCGCTGGGACTCTTCTGGCTCCTGGATCAACCTTTCCGTCGCGGGGGCCGACCGCTCGCCCCGGGCTCCAGCCGGCGCGCCAGCTCCTGAAGGTCGCGGACGTAGAGATCCGCCGGGCCGACGCGGGCGTGCGGCCGGGAGACGAAGACGCTGGTGAGCCCCAGCCGGCGGGCGGTCTCCAAGTCGTAGTCCGCGTACGCCGAGACGTGATACCAATGCCGGCCGGGTCGCGCGCCGCGCCGGGACGCCACGTGCGCCCAGACCGCCGGGTCGGGCTTGTAGCTTCGTATCTCCTCGGCGCAGATCCAGTCGGTCAAATCGAACCCAAGCTGCCGCTGCATCTGCCTCCCGTGCGCCTGGTCGCTATTCGTGCTCGCGACGCAGGGAGCGATCCTCATGAGGCGACCGAGCGCCGTCCTGGCGTCCGGGTAGAGCGGCCAGGTTCCGACCTCGGCGCCGATCGAGCGCGCCGCCGCGGGTGGAATGCCGAGGACGTGGACGAGGCTCGACGCGACGATCGATGTGTAGGAGCGATAGCGCCCGGTTTCGAGCTCCGCCTGGTAGTCGATCACGCGGTCGAAATCGGAATCGTCGAGCCCGGCGCCGTGCCGGCGCAGCGATTCCCGGAGCCCGCGCCGCCAATCGATCACCGTTCCGAAAATATCGAAGGTCAGGAGCTTAGGCCGCATTCTCGAAGCTCCAGCGCCGCCTGGTGCAGATCCGCGGCGACCGCACGTCGTAGAGAGCCACGTCGATTCCCGGCTATCGAAGCCCCGTGCGTCGCTCCGGAGGCTCATCGCACGCCGCGGACCTGCCGCACGAATACGGTCCCCAGCACGAACCAGACCGCCGTGAGCGAGAAGACGACCGTGTACCCGAGAAGGAGTGACTGGTGCTTGAAGGCCGAGAGGATGATCCCCGTGAGCGCGGGTGCGATCATCTGAGGCAGCACCAGAGATACGTGCCAGATTCCCATGTCCTTGGCCGCGGCTTCTCCCTTGGGGAGCACGTCGATCGCGAGAGCCCAATCCACCGCCTGGTAGGCGCCGTAGCCGACGCCGAAGATGGCGCCGATCCAGAACATGGCGGGGAGCGACGGGTGAAGACCCACCCCGATGAAAAGGAGCGAGGCGAGCGCCATGAGGCCCCCGCTCGCGTAGATCATGGGCTTTCGGCCGTGTCGGTCCGAGAGCGCGCCCGCGGCGAGGCTCGTGGGTATCCCGGTCGCGATGATCGTCGCGATCAGGTAGGAAGTTCCGAGCGCCGGATTCGCGGCGCGCACGATATCTTTTAGAAAAAACTGAAAGAACGTGAACACGGAATAGATCCCCATCATGACGAGCGCACGGGTGAGGAGGACGAAAAAGAAGTTCCGGTACTGAGGGCCGCGCAGCAGGAAGGAGGCCGCGAAGGCGCCGACGCGAAACCGCTCCGGGCGCGTCCCAAGGGGGCGTTCCATTACCCCGACCAGCGTGACCGCGAGAAAGACGACAAGCACGGCCGCCACGGTCCCGTAGATCGGCCAGTAGCTCTCACCCCGGATGAAACGCCCCGCCGCGATCACGCCGAGCAACGTCCCTCCAGCCGTCATGAGGGCGAGCCATCCGCTCGCGGCCCCGCGCTCCGCCTGGGGCACCACGTCGGGGATGAGCCCCGCGTAAGGCCCGCCGGCCCAGTTGCTGCCGAGCTGGACTCCGAGGTAACACAGCACGAAGAGCCAGATGTCCCCGCCGGCGCCGAATCGGGCAAGCAGGAGCAGGAAGAGGACGTTGATCCCCGTTCCGACGGCCATGAAGGGACGTCGCTGCCCGAATCGGTTGAGCGACCGATCGGAAAAGGCGCCCGCGATCGGGGTCGCGACCAAAGAGAGCGCGGCACCGATCGAGGGAATGAGGCCATTGTAGAGTTCCTTTTGGGCATCGCCCACGATCGCCGCGATCTGGCTCGGCAGCACGATCGCGAGAAGCGCGCCCCATTGGAAATTGTACGCGAGCCAGAAGCAAGAGATGGCCAGATGATCGCGCAGACGCAGGCGTTGAGCGCGGTCGGGGGACACCTAGACCTCCGGCGCTCCTTCGCCGGCTGGCGGTCCCGGAGCGGATCGCCGGATCTCGCGCAGAGGATTCCCGCCCCAGACGGTTCCGGCGGGAAGCGTTTTTCCTTTCGGCAAGAGCGAGAGCGCACCGAGAACGGAGCCGTCCTCCATCGTGGCACCGGGGAACACCACGGAGGACTGTCCCACGGTGCATCGCGCCCCGATCCGGACGGGGCGGATCCGCAAGACGCCGCCCTCGCCGACGTGGCCGATGATGACCGCGTCGCCGCCGATGAACGCGTTGTCGCCGATCTCGATCAGGTCGAAATCGAAAAGATTGCTGCTGTTGATCAGAACGTTCCTGCCGATCCGCGCGCCCATGACGCGATAGAACGTGTTGAGAATCGGCATCCCTTTGATGTGGTTCAGAATCAGGATCTTCGCCAGGCCCGTAAGCGAGCCGAGGAATGCCCAGCGAATGGCGTAGGCGGAGACAAAGGGATAGTCCCCCTCCCGGCTTCGGAACAAGAGGATCTGCCGGGTCAAGACGACGAGGGCGAGATACGAGAGCCCGAATATGAGGTATCCGATGCCGAACGCGAACGCGAGGAGGAGCGGGGATCCGGAATTCCAGAACAATTTCACGAACAAGACCGCCGGGAGAAGAGCGGCGCCGACGACCAGGAACTGGAACACGAGGTAGAGAAAGGAAGCGAAACGAAGGCCCAAATCGAGCAGATGCTTCATCGGCCCTCCTGACCGGGACGGCGCATCCTAGCACAGGAGGGGCGGATTCGTCCGGGCGGGCTGGCGGGCCTGGCGATGCGCGAAGGGCACCGGCGGGTGTACAATCGGGAGGATCGGTTCCGACGAAGAGGCGCGATCCATGCCAGCGAACCTGACCCCGCAGTACAAAGAGGCGGAACAGCGATTCCGCCATGCGACCTCGCACGACGAGAAACTCGAAACGCTCCGGGAAATGCTCGCCCTCCTTCCGAAGCACAAAGGGACCGAGAAGATCCAGGCGGACCTGAGACACCGCATCGCGAAGCTCGAAGAGGAAGGGGAGCACGCGAGGCGGGCCGGACCGCAGAGGTTCGATCCAGGGCACGTGCGGCGCGAGGGGGCCGGGCAGTGGGTCCTCATCGGACCCCCGAACTCCGGGAAGTCGGCCCTCGTGCGGGCGCTGACCCATGCCCATCCGGAGGTGGCGGCCTATCCCTTCACCACGCGGGTGCCGCTGCCCGGGATGATGCCGTTCGAGGACGTGCAGGTTCAGCTCGTGGATACGCCCGCGGTGGCGCCGCACCATACGGAGCCCTATCTCGCGAATCTGGTCCATTCCGCCGACGGAATTCTCCTCGTGCTCGATGTCACATCCGACGACCTGGAAGA
This sequence comes from Candidatus Eiseniibacteriota bacterium, assembly GCA_036505295.1. Lineage (GTDB taxonomy): Bacteria > Eisenbacteria > RBG-16-71-46 > SZUA-252 > SZUA-252 > WS-7. The sequence goes on along the minus strand of DASXTQ010000045.1, from coordinate 3,496 downwards.
GAGCCTGCACGCGCTCCTATCGGTCATGGAGCGGGCGCGGGTCTGGCCCGAAGGCCGGCCGCTGCCTCCCGACGCGCCGCCGTTTCTCCTGGTGAAGCCGGTGATCGCGGTCGGGAACAAACGTGATCTGGATCCGGATGGGACGTTCGCGGCTCTCGCGCGGGGCTCGATCCCACCGGGGATGACGTTTCACTTCCTCTCGGCGGAACACGGCGCGGGCCTCGAGGATCTTCGACCCATGCTCTTCGAGCGCTTGGCTTGTATCCGGATTTACTCCAAGGAGCCGGGGAAGAAGCCCGACCTGGAGAAACCCTTCGTCCTGAAACGCGGCGCCACGGTTCGGGCCCTGGCGCTCGCCGTCCACAAGGAGCTCGGGGAGCGGGTCAAGTACGCTCGGATCTGGGGGACCGCCCGCTTCGACGGCCAGCAGGTCGACCGGGATCATGTGCTATCCGATCGCGACGTGGCCGAGCTGCATTCATGAGAGGACCGGGCTCCTCTGTGCTCGTCGTTCCAGGGCCGGACCTGCGATGCCCCAGGACCTGAGGCAAGGTCTCCTCCGCTCGGTCAACCCGGCGACCGGCGAAACCCTCGAGCAGTATGAGGAGACCGACCCGCGCGAGGTCGATGCCGCGCTGAGCCGCGCCGATCGTGCCTTCGCCTCCTGGCGCCATCGCGGATTCCCCGAGCGGGCGGTCGCGATGCGCCGGGCCGGTTCCATCCTGATCGAGCGGAAGGAACGCTACGCCGCGCTCATGGCCCGCGAGATGGGTAAGCCGCTCGCGCAGGGCCGAAGCGAGATCGAGAAATGCGTCTCGGCGTGCGAGTACTTCGCCGCGAATGCCGGACGATTCCTCGCGGCGGAGGAGGTCTCGACCGACGCCAAGGAGAGTTTCGTCACCTTTTCTCCGCTCGGCGTCGTGCTCGCTGTGATGCCGTGGAATTTTCCCTTCTGGCAGGTATTCCGTTTCGCAGCCCCGACGCTGATGGCTGGAAATGCCGCCGTGCTCAAGCACGCCTCCAACGTCTCCGGATGCGCGCTGGCGATGGGTGAGGTTTTCCGGGAGGCGGGTTTTCCGCCCGGGCTCTTCGAGGTGCTCCTCATTCGATCCGAAGAAGTAGCTCGGGTGATCCAATCCCCGGAGATCGTCGCGGTCACGTTGACGGGAAGCGCTGCCGCGGGGCGTGAGGTGGGGGGCTTGGCGGGAAGGGCGCTCAAGAAGTCGGTGCTCGAGCTGGGTGGAAGCGATCCCTATGTGATCTTCGCCGACGCGGACCTCCCCGAAGCGGCCGAGGTCTGCGTGAGGTCACGCCTGATGAACAGCGGCCAGAGCTGCATCGCGGCCAAACGCTTCATCGTGCCCGGCGGGATCCACGATCGGTTCGTGAAGCTCGTCGTGGAGAGGATGAAGGCCAGGCGCGTCGGAGATCCGCTCGATGAGCGCACCGAAGTCGGTCCGCTCGCCCGACTGGATCTCCGGGACGAGCTTCACCGCCAGGTGGAGGCGAGCGGCCGGGCCGGCGCGCGCGTGGTTCTTGGAGGAATCGTGCCGAAAGGGCCCGGCGCCTATTACCCACCGACAGTCCTCACCGACGTGCACAAGGGGATGCCGGCTTACGAGGAGGAGCTTTTCGGTCCCGTGGCCGCGGTGATCCGTGTCGGGGACGAAGAGGAGGCGCTCCAGGTCGCCAACGATTCCGTCTACGGGCTCGGCGCGGCCCTGTTCACCCGCGACATCGGACGCGCGAAGCGCCTCGCGGCCGAGGCGATCGAAGCGGGGTCATGTTTCGTAAACACCTATGTGCGGTCCGACCCCCGTCTCCCGTTCGGCGGCATCAAGGAGTCCGGGTACGGCCGCGAGCTCTCGAGCTTCGGGATCCGCGAGTTCGTGAACATCAAGTCCGTGTACATCGGGTAGCGGACTTCCGGCCGAGGGCCAGCCCAGGGCTCAACCCCGATCAGCGTACGATGCAGCGATCGCAGGCAATGGTTCCCGTCATGATGTAATAGGCCGCAATATGGGCGTTCTGATCGGCGTCTTTTTCACCCAGCTTGCTGCTCGGGGTGCACGTGATGGCGATCTGGATCCCATCCGCGCGCGACGTCCGGGACACTGTGTATCCGAACCGGATGCTCGATCCGGGTTCGACCGGAGACGGGTCCTGCACGTATGTCGGGGAGTCATAGGTAACGATCACGGAGTCGGTGATGGAGCGAAGCTTCATCGAGTTGTATCGATCGACGAACTCGTGGGCTCGGTCCCACGTCTGGAGCGACCGGTCACGTGGAACCGTGAACGTGAGCGGCGTGTTCATCGCGAGGTTGAGCGCAGCCTGCTCGTCCCCCGAGAGTTGAAAGACCGATTGGGCGGCGCACGAGAGCACCCCGGCCGCGAGGATCGATGCCGCGGCCGCGCGTATCAGGAAAGGTCGCACGGCTAGATTCTAGCCGATCCGCTCAAGAAACCGAACGGAATGGTCGTTGATTATGCCGTGGGGGCTATCGGCCGATCGCGGCATTCGCCGCGAAGGGGCTCGTCGATTCCCAAATTCGAGGGGACAGCTTGAACTACGATCCGGCACATCGAATGGCGCCCACTTCTCGCGTCGAACCGTGATCCTTGAATGGAGACGCGGAGCCACGGTCGCCGTGTGCCTTTCGGCGGCGCTGACCGCGCTTTCGCTGGAGACCTCTTCCGCGCGCGCGAATGCTGGGGCGGAAGGGGAGCCCGCGTTCGGGATCTCCGGCTATTTCAAATCCCCACCGCGGCTCAACGAGTCCTCACTGCTCCTCGTTCGGGTCTGGGGGGAGGACGCCTACGACCGGCCCGTGACGAGCGTGGCGCGGATCAGCGTGCCGGAGGGAATCGAGGTCGTCTCGGGAGACACCCTGAGCGTCGCCCATGTCTCGAGGCGCTCGAGGAGGTACGCGGGGCGGGTGGTCCAGATCATGATTCGGCCCGTCCGCCCCGGAGCCTACGTGATACGCGGCTGGCTGGGTATCGACGCGGGGGCCGAACGGGGAGCGGATGAGACCGACTTCCTCCTGCCGATCGAGGTAAGACTGGACACGGTGATCTATGCCCGCGCCCCGCGCGCGACCCGCTATGAGAACGTGCGCGGGGGACAGCGGTATCGCTACGGCGGCCGCTATCTCGTTCCCATCGACAGCACCGAAGCGCTCCTGGAGGACGAGATCACGGAGAAGCCCAAGCCCCTGACCCAGGAAGCCGCGCTCTGCCCCGGTTGCGCCGCACCGATCCCGACGGTCGTGCCGTTCGTCGCCATGGTCGGAAGCGACGGCCGGTTGCGTGAGTCGCGTTTCCTCGACATGGAGGAGCAGGGAACGATCGGCTCCGACGTGATCGCCGCCGCGAGCGGGGCGCTCGCGCGGTGGACGTTCGAGCCGGCGCGGGCGGGCGGGCGTCCGGTGGCCGATTACGTCGTGGTTCGAGTTCCGGTGCGGGGAAGAGAACCCTGACCGCGGTCTGAGGGG
>DASXTQ010000044.1:0-21872 GCA_036505295.1 Candidatus Eiseniibacteriota bacterium | reverse complement strand
CGGCGATGGACTTTTCATATTCGTGCATCTTGAAGTACGCAATGGCCCGATTGATGTACGCATTCCGGTATCTGGCGTTCAACGCGATCGCACGTGAGTAGTCGGCCACCGCCCCCGCGAGATCGCCCTTCCACTCCTTGATGACGCCCCGGTTGTTGTAAGGGGGTGAAGCCTCGGGGTGCTTCTGAATCGTGTCGTTCCAGAGGGTCTCAGCGTTCTGCCACACGTCACAGCGCGTCCAGGTTTGGAACAGGCACAGCGGCAACAGCAGGAGCAGGCTTCCCGCCACAAGTGGTTTCACAGGTAGCCCGCCCGGAATAGAGCCCTGGCGTTCATCCAGCCACCATGCGAGGGCGAAGAATAGGCCGATGTAAGGCAGATACGTGTACCGGTCTGCCATGACGGCTTGACCTACGGTAACGAACTGCAGCACGAGGACAATGTTGACGAAGAAGAACGCGAGACCAAACAGGACCGCCCGGCTCCGGCGAAAGAGATACACGACCGTCGGGATGAGGACGGCGAGCGCGGCAAGTGCAAGATAGAACTCCGGGCCGATCCCCTTGCCTTGCATATTCGGATAGGGGTAGATCGCGGAGAGATGCACAGGGACGAAAAGTTTTATGACGTACATCAGCGTGCCGTACGAAGCAATCAGCAGCTTCTGCACAGGGCTCCACATGTGAGGATCGGGGACAGCCCCGGCGGATTGCTGCGCTTTGAGGGTGAGCAGCCCACAGGCGAGAGAGACGGCGAAGAACGGCGCCTTCTCCACCACCACGGAGACGCTGAATGGGCGCCGGCGGTAGTAGTCGATCGCCCAGAGCGTGACCGGGAATACGACGGCCGCAGGCTTCGACGCCGCCGACAGAACGAACACGAGCAGGGTGAGCCCGAGCCATAGAATTTGCCGCCGTTCGAGGTATTTCAGGTAGGCGATCATCCCCATGAGGTAGAAGAAGGCATAGAGGACGTCTTTACGCTCCGCAATCCAGGCCACCGACTCCACGTGCATGGGATGGATGCCGAAGAAGAGGCTGGTGGCAACGGTCGTCCAGAGCCTGCCTCCCGTGAGCATCCAGATGAACAGGAACACGAGAGCCGTGTTTGCGAGGTGAAGCAGAAGGTTGAACCAATGATAGGAAGCGGGGTGCAATCCGGAGATCCGGTAGTTCAGCGCGAGCGACCAAATGGTGAGCGGATGGTAATTCCCTTCGAGTGGGGTGGTCAGTACGGCTTGGACGCTCGGATGGGCGAGGAGGGGATTCCCCGCGACGTAGGAGTCGTCATCCCAGTTGGTGAAGCCATTATCCAGGCTGGGTATGTACACGGCGAAGGTGAGGACGAGGATGGCGCCGAGCCAGAGCAGCGACGCGCCCCGGGGTCGTGCCTTGTCCGCACTCGGTTTCGTACCGTGTGCCTTACGCCGATTCGTCGTCACTGACAGCGCCTTCGGAGTGGTCCCGGTTTCATTGCTCACATAGGGAGCTAGATTGTAGCTCTGCCCGGTACGCGGCCGGGCTCCGCATGCCGAGCGCCGAATGGGGCGCTCGGGTGTTGTATTCCCCGGATCGACTCGGCAGCACGCACCCTTCTACCCGCCGGCCAGCTTGCGTGCCCGCGCGATCGCTGTCCTGACCCCCTCTTCGCACGGAGGACCCGCACCTCCGCCTTCCCCCGCGACTTGAGTTGCCGCATGAAGCGCGGTCGCGGGCTAGACGGGCCATGAATTGGGGACGGTCAAGAAGCCCCTCTAGGCCGCACCTTCCTCGGTAAACATCGAAAGGTACGGTTTGGTCCAATCCGACCCATATACTTCGTTTACGAGGGCCAAGTGTTTCGCGGGCGCTCCTCTGTAGACCGTATCAAGATACGCCATGAATTCTGCGCGAGTACTTGCCGAGAATACGCGCGCACTACATCCTTTCATTGACGCTAATGGCTCTTCGGAGAGGTAGCTCCGCATTTCTCTGTCGACAAACAAGGCGTCACAGTATGGCATCACGCTGGCGATTACTTCTATGTCGTTGACGGTACTAGGGGCTGGCACCTTCTTCATTCCCGCCGCCGCCTTCCGTGCGATGCTTGCCCAAAGAGCCGCGCTGATCCGATTGTATGGAATGTATCGAAGCTCGGGTGAGAGAAGGTACTCACGGCTCTTGCGGTTGGCCTCCTCAACCGAGAACCCTCGCCGTTCGAGATGGTCACAGAGATTATGGACGAGCAGAACAGCATATGGAGGATTGAAATCCTCCATGGTCGGAGGTTTCACACCTAGCTGGATGGCTGCGAGGCTGACGATAAACTCGTCGTATTGCCGCAGTATCTGGACCCCGAATGCTCGTACCTCTCGCTCGAAGAACTCCTCGAACTTCGTGCTGCTCTCTTGGCGCCATCTCTCGATCAAAGACGCGAGGTGATTCTCAGCGAGCATCTTGTTCGCACGAAGTTCCTCACGAAGTTCAGGCCACGGATCGCTGTGGACCGCGATTCTCATCCAGTCGATCCAGGCGTGCGGTTTCCCATGAACAACAGCATCGAGGTCAAGCGCGGGCTCCATGCTAGGGTGACCATCACACCACGCATCGATATGTGTGGCGAGCTGAAACCGCGCGATGGTGTCCTTGTCCAGGAATGAGACGCCGTGGGAAAGGTGTTCGTACATTCTCCGGAGCGCCGCATAGTACGGACTGAGGGCCGACTCGAATCCCTGTATCGGCGAGTCTGGACAAACGATCAACTGCAACTTCGAAAGTGAATCCAACTTCTCAAAGAGACGCGTCCAAAATGGATCGACCCGCCCTTCTTTGCCCGCATCGGTCTTCGGGTTTAGAGCGAGCATCATGTTGCTGATCGCCATCTGGTCGAGGTATATGACAGTCTTCTTCAGCTCAGGTAGTGGGTAGGCCTCCAAGTGACCGCACTCTCTGCACTGACGGATGTAGCGATCTGAAGCGACCGATTTGAGGCCAAAGCCCTGGGCTTTGCAGGCCGGGCACCTCTTGAAGGGCGGCCGAATGAAGTCTCGGAAATCGACTTGCATCATGCGTGTGTTGCGTCGCCCTGCTGGGTTCCGCCATCCCATGCGGGTTCTATTTCTTTCGGAGCTTCCTGGGTGAGTCTCTCGAGTCGACCAATAACTTGGGTCCTGAGATGCGGGTCTGAATCTGATACGGGGACTTGAGCTAGGAGCGGGCTCAGGGCCTGTTCAAGCTTGAGCCGGTTGCTACGCGGGTATTCCCGAAGGCTCATCCCTGCCGTCCTTCCTGAGAAGAGAGCCAGAGATCAAGAGAGCTGCATTGTGGCGGGTGTCCCGGGTGGGGTAAGCGGCCCGACTCGAGCCGAGGCACCAGGGCGCCGCCACGACCGCCAGGGGGCTGCCTGGGGGCCCGAATATCGCATACCAACGCCTCAAAGCAAGAGGCCCCGGCCGCGCTCCCGCACCGGGGCCCCATTCTCACCGCGAACCCGAGAGTTCGCGTTTCAGTGATTTGGCTCCTGAGGTAGGATTCGAACCTACAACCCTCCGGTTAACAGCCGGATGCTCTACCGTTGAGCTACTCAGGAATGGTAGTGAAGGGCGGGCGAAGGCGACCGGCGCGACACCTCGGAAGCGGCACCCAACCTCTTGAAACCCAGGGTCTTATCGGCCTACGACCGCCGAACTAGAGCAACAAATTCTACCCGGACTGACCCCGCCGGGCAAGAACTTCCCCCGCCCCATCCACGACCCGAAACGCGTGGATTCCCCATGGCGAAATCGGTCCGGCGGGGTGTAATACTTGTTGCCCGTCCTATGACGGCCGCAACAGACATAATTACCTCAACCCAATCATGGAGGATTCCAGCCATGGCCAACGTGAAACCGATCCCACCGGGCTACACCACCGTCACTCCCTCGATCACCGTGAGCGACGCCATAAAGGCGATCGAGTTCTACAAGAAGGCGTTCGGCGCGGTCGAGAAAGGGCGTTTCAAGGGACCGGACGGCAAGATCATGCACGCGGAAATCGAGATCGGGAATTCCAAGTTCATGCTCAACGACGAAGTCATGGGCATGCGGTCACCTCAGTCGTATGGCGGCTCGCCGGCTTCGTTCTATCTCTACTTTGAAGATGCTGACGCCGCATTCAAGAAGGCAATCGCCGCGGGCGGGAAGCAGTCCTTCCCCGTCTCGGACATGTTCTGGGGCGACCGGATGGGTAAATTCGAAGATCCGTTCGGCTTCCTTTGGAACGTGGCGTCCCATGTCAAGGACATGACTCCCGAGGAGATGAAGAAGGCCGGAGAAGAATTCATGAAGCAGCAGATGGCGGGGGCGAAGTAGAGGAGAGCGCCTCCGAATCCTGAATCACCGGCCCCGGTGGCCCGTCCGCCGGGGCCGCTTCATTTCTGCGGGGTCCCCGGGCCCTCCTTCCACTCCATCCGTTTCGGTTCCGCCGGGTCCCGAAACGCCCACGTCTTGAGCGCGCGCGCGTAATCGGTGCGCGCCGCCAGCGCGTCGTACGAGAAAAGCGCGATCCCGTCCACGCCCAGCTGACGCGCGCGGCGAATCTTGTCCGCGGCATCGCGCGCGCTCTCGTTGTAGATCCCGATCCCCGCGTAGAGATGATGCTCGGTGGGGATCGAGCGCGCCGCGGCGAGCTGCCGCACCACCGTGGTGGTGTTGGGCGAGTACGCCATCGGGATCGCCGCATCCAAAAGCCCGGTCCGTAGCCAGGTCGGCCATTCTTGCAGATACCGGTTCAGCGCGGCCGTCTGGTCCGCGATCACGGCTGCCGTGAGCTTGAGCTTCGGGTTGATCAAGTACAGGTCGTTCTTCACGTCCCGCACGAGCGCGGTCACCTGCTCTCGCTGCCATTGCATCCAGCGAGCGCGGAGATCGGTGATGCCCTCCGCACCGACGACCGCGAGCGTCGTCGAATCGGGCGAGGTGATCCGCACCGGATCGACCCCGAACTCGCGCATGAACGCGGTTCGCGTGCCTGTGTCGTAGCCCACGTCGGGCTCGGGATTCCGCACGTAATCGAGATGGATCCCGTCGACGGGGTACCGGTTGACGATCTCACGGACGATCTCGCGCAGGTGCCGGCGGACCTCGGGATTTCCCGGAGCGAGGTACATCCCCTCGACGCGCTCCTCCTGGAATTCCTCGGGGACCATCTCGACGAGCTTCTTGCCGTCCGCGCGAACGGCGATCCATTCGGGATGCGCGTTCACGACGTGGAGCTGGGAGCGCGGGGGGCGCCCCGCCGACCACACGAGATACACGTTGATCCAGGCCTGCACCTCGAGCCCCTGGGCGTGGGCGCGCTCGATCATGCGCAGGAAGGGATCGTACTCGCGCGGCATCCCCTCGAGCTCCTCGCCGCGGGGCGCCAGATCCGACTGATAGTAGGCGTCGCCGCGGCCCCGGATCTGGACGAGCAGCGTGTTCATGTTCATCTGGGTCGCGATCTCGACGACGCGATCCACGCTCCCGATGGAGTTGAGCGAGTAGCGCACGACCCAGAGAGCGCGGGTCTCCTCGCCGACGTCGCGTGATGCCGCTTGGGCCTGGCGCGGGCCGAGCGCGGCCGCGGAGATGAAGGCTCCAAAAACCAGGCCGACGGCGGCCAGCTTGCCAATCCTCGCGCCAAGCATGCCGACCCTCGCGGCCAGCGAGGCGACACCCGCCAAAACGATCGGGCGGGATTGTCTCCCGCCCGTCCGTATCAATCCTATTGTCTGCGGCGCCACAGCGCTGCGATTCAGGCGCTACTCGCCCGACTTCCCTCGCTGCCGCGCGCGGGTCGGTGCCTTGCCGGTCTTGGGGGGTGCCACACCCTTGCCGGGGCGCTCGGGCTTCGCGGGGGCAGACTTCCTCTTTTCCTTCGCGCCGCGGCCCCTCTTCTCTTCGACAGCGGTCCCGGCCGATCCACCGGCCGCCGCGCCTTCCCCTTCCGCCGCCGCTTCCTTCGCCCCTTTGCCTCGCGCCGGCGCCACCTTTCCTGCGGCCTTCGCGGCCTTCGACGCAGCTTCCTCTTCCTTCCGGAGCTTTTCCTTCAGCTCAGGGGACTTTACGAGCTCGAGGAGCGCCATCTCGCCCGCGTCCCCGAGCCGGCGGCCCAGCTTCAAGATCCGCGTATAGCCGCCGTTCCGGGTCTCGTACCAGGGCGCGACCGTATCGAACAGCTTCCGGACGTTGTCCTCGCCGTGGACGAACCGCGCCACGTGACGGCGGGCCGAGAGATCGCCCCGCTTGGCGAACGTGATCATGCGTTCGCCGACACGGCGCGCTTCCTTCGCCTTGGCGAGCGTCGTCTCGATCCGCTCGTGCTCGATCAGGCTCGTCACGAGATTCCGGAGCAGCGCCCGGCGGTGCGAGTGCGTCCGGCTCAGTTTTCGATGGTCTTTGCGGTGGCGCATTAGGCAGCCTCGATTTTCTCCCCGAGTTTGTACTTCGAAACGTCCATCCCGAAGTGAAGGCCCATGCCCGCCAGGATGTCCGCGATCTCCTTGAGCGACTTCCGGCCGAAATTGCGGTACTTGAGCATTTCCGGCTCCGACTTCTGCACGAGGTCGCCGATCGTCTTGATGTCGGCCGCCTTCAGGCAATTGGACGAACGCACCGAAAGCTCCAGCTCCTCGACGCTCCGCTCGAGCAGCGTCTTGATGCGCAGGAACTCCTCGTCCACTTCCTCTTCCACCTCTTCGACGATCTCTTCCTCGAAGTGCACGAAGAGGGCGAAGTGGTCTTTCAAGATTTTCGCCGCGTAGGCGAGGGCGTCCGATGGAATAACGCTCCCGTCGGTCCAGATCTCAAGAGTAAGCTTGTCGTAGTCGATGCGCTGGCCGATCCGCGTGTTCTCGACCTCGAAGTTGACCTTCGTGACCGGCGAGAAGAGCGAATCCACCGGGACGACTCCGATCGGGCGGTCGACCGTGGGCTGATTCTCCGCGGCCACGTAGCCCCGCCCGGCCCCGATCTCGACCTCGGCGCGGAACTCGCCATCCTTGTTCAGGGTCGCGATGTGAAGCTCGGGATTCAGAAGCTCGATGTCGGGATCCGCCTTCAAGTCTCCCGCCTTCACCTCACCCGCGCCGCGGGCATCGAAGGTCGCGGTCTTGGGTCCCTCGCTGTGAATCTTGAAGCGCATCCCCTTCAGATTGAGCAGGATCTCGGGCACGTCTTCCTTGATCCCGGGCATCGTCGTGAACTCGTGCTGGACGCCGTCGATCTTGACCGCGGTCACCGCCGCGCCCGGGAGCGAAGACAGAAGCCCGCGGCGCAGCGCGTTCCCCAGCGTGACGCCGAAGCCGCGCTCGAGCGGCTCGACGGTGAACCTGCCGTAACGGTTCGTCGAGACCTTGTCGTCCACCTCGACGTTCTTCGGCATTTGCAGATTCTTCCACTTCATAATGGTCTCCTACCTCCCTGAGACTCCGGTCATTTCGAGTAAAGCTCCACGATGAGCTGCTCGGAGACTTTCGTCGGAATATTGGCTCGCGTCGGATACTCGAGAATGCGGCCGGAGAACTTTTCGTAATCCACCGAGATCCAGTTCATCATCTCGCGCCCCTTGCTCTGCTCGACCGATCCCAGAATGAATGGCACGGTCTTGCTGTTGGGACGCACGCGAACCTCGTCCCCGACCTTCACCTCGAAGCTCGGGATGTCCACGATCCGCTCGTTCACCGTGAAATGCCGGTGCCGGACGAGCTGCCGGGCCGCCGAGCGGGACGAGGCGAATCCCATCCGGAAGACGATGTTGTCGAGACGCCGTTCGAGCTTCAGGAGCAGGTTCTCGCCCGTGACGCCCTTCTGACTCTCCGCTTTCGCGAAGTAGTTCCGGAACTGCCGCTCCAGAACGCCGTAGATACGCCTGGTCTTTTGCTTCATGCGGAGCTGGAGACCGTAGCTCGTTTCCTTGGAGCGGCGGTCTTTCCCGTGCTCCCCGGGCGCGTAGCCGCGGCGTTCGAACGCGCACTTCTCCGTAAAGCAGCGCGTTCCTTTGAGGAAGAGCTTCTCTCCCTCCCGGCGGCAGAGCCGGCACTTTGCTTCGCGATACGTCGCCATAGGCTGTGCTTTAAACCTCCTTCTTTCTCGCTTCGCCGCTCTTCGTCCCGACGCGCTCGCCCATTAGACGCGACGCCTCTTGGGGGGACGGCAACCATTGTGAGGAATGGGCGTGACGTCCTTGATGGCGGAAATGTCGAGCCCCGCCGCCTGCAGCGATCGGATCGCCGCCTCGCGGCCCGAGCCCGGGCCCTTCACCCACACTTCGACCTTCTTCAAACCCAGCGAAATGGCCTCTTTCGCCGCCGACTCGGCCGAGATCTGCGCCGCGAACGGCGTACTCTTGCGCGAGCCCTTGAACCCGACCTTCCCCGCGCTGGCCCAGGCCACGGTGTGCCCGTCCATGTCGGTGATCGTCACGATCGTGTTGTTGAACGTCGATTGGACGTGGGCGATCCCGTTGATGCCCACCTTCCGCTCGCGCTTTTTCTTCGGCTTTGGGGCTGCCGCCGGTGCCGCCGGCGCTGCTGCTGGTGCCGTTGCTTCAGCCACTCGATTCTCCTCTCATCAGCCTGCCGGCTTCGGCGCCGGGCGTTTCGGTGCGGCGGCGATCTTCTTGATCGCGCCGGCCGTCTTCTTGGGACCCTTGCGGGTCCGCGCGTTCGTGCGGGTGCGCTGCCCGCGGACCGGTAGATTCTTCCGATGCCTCAGGCCCCGGTAGGCGCCGATATCCATCAGTCGCTTGATGTTCATCGCGACCTCGCTGCGGCGCGCTCCCTCCACCTTGAGCTGCGACTCGATCACCTGCCGCAACCGGCCCGTCTCCTCTTCCGTGAGACCCTTCACGCGCGTGTCGGGGCTGACGCCCGTCATCGCGAGAATCTTCTTCGACGTCGGCCGTCCAATCCCAAAAATGTACGTCAGCGCGATTTCGATGCGCTTTTCGTTCGGCAGATCGACTCCGGCGATACGAGCCAAGACGCTCCTCCTTGCCTAACCCTGACGCTGTTTGTGGCGCGGGTTCTTGCAGATGATGCGCACGACCCCCTTGCGCCGGACAACCTTGCAGTGCTCGCAAATTCTCGTTACGGATGCTTTGACTTTCATAGCCGCTCTCCCGCGGTCGCTATTTGTACCGGTAGATGATCCGCCCGCGATTCAGATCGTAGGGCGACAGCTCCACCGTGACCTTGTCCCCGGGCAGGATCTTGATGAAGTTCATCCTCATCTTGCCCGAGATGTGCGCCAGGACCTTGTGACCGTTTTCCAGCTCCACCCGAAACATTGCGTTCGGAAGCGGCTCGATGACCGTTCCTTCGACCTGGACGCCTTCTTCTTTTGCCATTCCCCTAGTCGGCCTCGACCTTGGAGAGGATGACCGGCCCGTCGGCGCCGATCGCGACGGTGTGCTCGAAATGGGCCGAAAGATTCCGGTCCGCCGTCACGACCGTCCACTGGTCCGGCAGGGTCAGCACTTCCGCGGTGCCTGCGTTCACCATCGGTTCGATCGCGAGCACCATCCCCTCCTTGAGCTTCGGCCCCTCTCCCACGCGCCCGTAATTGGGCACCTGGGGCTCCTCGTGCAGCTCCCGTCCGATCCCGTGCCCGACGAGCGCGCGCACCACCCGGAACCGGTGGCGCGTCACCTCCCGCTCGATCGCGGCCGAGATATCCGAAACGCGATTCCCCGGCCTTGCCTGCTCGATGCCCGCCTCGAGAGCGCGCTGCGTCGCCTCGAGGAGCTTCGTCGCGACCGCCGTCACTTCCCCGACGGCGTAGGTGTGAGCCGCGTCCCCGAAGAAACCCTTGCGCTTCGCCCCGATATCGAGCGAGACGATGTCTCCTTCGCGGAGAAATCGGCTCGCGCTCGGGATCCCGTGCACGACCTCCTCGTTGATCGAGGCGCAGATGCTCGCGGGAAACCCACGATACCCCTTGAACGCCGGCTCGCCGCCCGAGTCCCGGATGAACGCCTCGGCCAAGCGGTCCAGCTCCAGTGTGCTCACGCCGGGACGCATCTCACGCGAGAGCATCAAGAGACAGCGCCCCACGATCTGCGCGCTCTCGCGGATGAGCTCCACTTCGTCCAGCTCGTGGATCTGGATCAACCTTTCCTCGACCGGGGCCCGGTTCAGGCGGCCTTCCCGATGGAGCGCTGGATCGCCGCATAGACGTCCGCGGCGAGACCCGACGCGTCCACGTTTCGGAGAACGCCTTCCCGCTCGTAGTACGCCACGAGGGGCGCGGTCTCACGCGCGTACACCTCGAGTCGCTTACGCACCGTCTCGGGCTCGTCGTCCGCCCGCTGTGTGAGCGGGCCTCCGCACACATCGCAGCGTCCTGCGACCGTAGGCGGAGCCGTGCTCGTATTGTAGATGGCTCCGCACTTGGCGCAGAGCCATCGGTCCCTGAGCCGGTTCACGACGACTTCCGTCGGGACCACGAGATTCAAGACCAGATCAAGCGGCCGCTCGCCGAGCAGGCCTTTCAGCCCCTCCGCCTGGGCGACGGTGCGCGGAAATCCGTCCAGGATAAAGCCCCCCTGTGCGTCGCGGCGCCCAAGCCTCGTCTCGATCAGCCCGAGCACCGTCTCATCGGGAACAAGCCTCCCCGACCTGACGTGCTCCTGCGCGCTCTTGCCGAGCGCGGTGCCTTCCGCGATCGCCTGGCGCAGGATGTCCCCGGTCGCCACGAGCGGCACGCCGAGCGACTCCGAGAGCCGCTTGCCGTGCGTGCCCTTGCCGCTCCCCGGCGGTCCGAGGAGCACCACTCTCATCGGCGGCCCCGGAGCTTGCCGCTCTTGACGAAGCCTTCGTAGTGGCGCATCAGCAGATGCGATTCCATCTGCTGCAACGTGTCGAGCGCCACGCCGACCACGATCAGAACACTGGTTCCGCCGAAATAGAACGGAACGTTGAACCGGCGAATCAGGATGTCCGGGAGCACCGCGATCAGCGCCAAGAACACGGCCCCAGGCAGCGTGATGCGCGAAAGGACCCGGTCGATGTACTCGGTGGTCTTCCTCCCGGGACGGATCCCCGGGATGAAACCGCCGTACTTTTTCATGTTGTCCGCCATGTCCGTCGGATTGAGCACGATGGCGGTGTAGAAATAGGTGAAGAAAATGATCGTGACCGAGTAGATCACGATGTAAATGATGCTCCCGACCGAGAAGAGGTGCGCGAGCCCCTGGATCACCGAATTCCCATGAAAATAGAGCGCCAGCGTGCTCGGAAGCATGATCACCGACTGCGCGAAGATGATCGGGATCACGCCCGCCGTGTTCACCCGGAGCGGGATGTGCGTGCTCTGGCCGCCGTACATCTTCCGGCCCACGACCCGCTTCGCGTACTGGACCGGAATCTTCCGCTGCGCCTGGGTCATCGCGACGACCGAGGCGATCACGCCCACCATGATCGCGATCATGAGGATCGCGACGATCGGCGAGAGCGTCCCGACCCGCAGGGCCCGGACGCTGTTCACGATGTCGGCCGGGAAACGCGCCACGATCCCGGTAAAGATGATCAGCGAGATCCCGTTTCCGATCCCGCGCTCCGTGATCTGCTCGCCCAACCACATGATGAGGATCGTCCCGGCCGTCTGGGTGATCATCGTCATGAGCTCGAACGCAGGGCCCGGGTGCGGCACGACCGGCACGCCCTGGGCGCCCAGGGATTCCAAGAACTTCGCGAACGCGATCGACTGGACCGCCGAGAGGCCCACGGTCCCGAGGCGCGTGTACTGGGTGATCTTCTTCCGGCCTTCCTCTCCCTCCTTCTGAAGCTTCTCGAAGTACGGCACCACCGCTCCGAGGAGCTGGAGAATGATCGAGGCCGAGATGTACGGCATGATCCCGAGCGCGAAGACCGTCGCCTTGGCGAAGCTCCCGCCGACGAAGAGGTCGTACAGGCCGAAGAGCGAGTTGGCCTGGCTCGCGAACGCCGTGACCAGCGCCTCGCTGTTCACGCCCGGGGTGGGGACGTGCCCGCCCAGACGGTAGACGCAGAGAAGCGCGATCGTGAACAGAACCCGGCGCTTCAGCTCCGGGATTCGGAATACGTTCTGGAAACTCTCGAGCATTGCCCTCGATCAGTCCTGGGTTCTCGTCTTGCGCACGCCCCGCGCGCGACGTGTCTTGGGCGCGGGAAGCGTGATCGTCCCGCCCGCGGCTTCGATCTTGGCGCGCGCCGTGCCGCTCGCCGCGTCGACCGTGATCTGAAACGCCGCCGTGACCTCACCCTCACCCAGGAGCTTGACCGGCCAATCGCCGCGATCGATGAGCCGTTTCGCCCTCAGCGATTCGCGGTTCACTGTCTCGCCGGAGGAAAAGCGCGCGAGCGACCCCACGTTCACCGCCTGGTAGCTCACCCGGCTGACGTTCACGAACCCCCGCTTGGGGATCCGGCGCTGAATCGGCATCTGTCCGCCTTCAAACCACCGCGGCACCTTGGCGCCCTTGCCCGCCCGCGCCCTCTGCCCCTTATGGCCGCGCCCCGCGGTTCCGCCCAGCCCCGATGCCGTGCCCAATCCGCGGCGCTTCTTCGCGTGAGTCGCCCCGCGCGCCGGTTTCAGCTGCCCGATTTTCATGACCTAGGCACCCTCTTCTTCCCCTTGATATTGAGACCCGAAGCGCCCCGGGCCTTCCTTCTGGCTCCTGAAGCGGCCCGAGCCTTCGACCTGGCGTCCGAGGCGGCGGCTGACTTCCTCTTCTTCGGAGCGGCCTTCTTCCTGGGCCGCGGAGCGACCGTGCCGCCCGCCGTCGTCACCGCCTCGGCCGGCTCCATGCGGACCAGATAGCGGACGAGATGGACCATCCCGCGAATCTGGGGCGTGTCCTCGTGGACCACAAAATGGTTGATGCGGCGCAATCCCAGCGCCGCCAGCGTGCGCTTGTGTTTTTCGATGCAGCGGATCTTGCTCCGCTCCTGCGTGATCTTAACGAGTGGCATGGCCTATATCGCCGGCGTCTTCGGCCGGATCCCGAGTAGCTCGCTGACGGTCTTCCCGCGCGTCGCGGCGACCTCGCTTGCTTGGCGCAAGCTCTGAAGACCCTGGACGGTCGCCTTCACGACGTTGTGCGGATTCCCCGAGCCGAGCGACTTCGTGAGCACGTCGTGGATTCCCGCCGCCTCGAGCACCGCGCGCACCGTGCCTCCGGCGATCACGCCTGTTCCCGGGGTGGCGGGCTTCATGAGCACGACACCCGCCCCGAAGCGACCCGTTACCTGGTGGGGAATGGTCGCCTTCTTGAGCGGAACCGCGAACATGCCCTTCTTCGCCGCCTCGCCCGCCTTGCGGATCGCGTCCGAGACTTCGTTCGCCTTGCCCAGGCCCACGCCGACGCGTCCCTTGCCGTCTCCGACCGCGACGATCGCGTTGAAGCTGAACCGGCGTCCGCCCTTCACCACCTTGGCGACGCGATTCACGTGGATCACGCGCTCGATGAACTCGGAGTCCTGCTGGGACTGCATGCGTCCGCGCATTCCTGGATAGGCCATGAAATCTCCTAGAAGTTCAGGCCGCCCTCGCGGGCGCCCTCAGCGACCGCCTTGACCCGGCCGTGATAGAGATAGCCGCTGCGGTCGAAACACACACGTTCGATGCCCTTCTCCTTCGCCCTCGCCGCGATCTGCTTCCCGACGAGCTTGCCGGCTTCGATCTTCCCCTTCGTCTCCTTGAGGCTCGGCGCCACCTCTTTGTCCATCGAAGAGACGGTGAGGATCGTCCGGCCCGTGAGATCGTCCACCAGCTGCGCGTAGATATGGTTCAAGCTCCGGAACACGGTGAGGCGCGGCCGTTCGGCCGTTCCCATGACCTTCTTCCGGATTCTCATGTGGCGCCGGCTCCGGCCCGCGAGCCGGGGTGTCGCTTTCGACTTCATCGTTCCGTTCCTGCCTCACGTGGCGCCGCGCCGAGCGCGGCGCGGTGCTAGGCGGCCGACTTGCCGCCCGCGGCCTTGCCCGCCTTGCGCCGGACGTACTCGCCGACGTAGCGGATCCCCTTGCCCTTGTAGGGCTCGGGCGGCCTGAAGTCGCGGATGATCGCCGCTACCTGTCCGACGAGCTCCTTGTTGTATCCGCTCACGACGACCTTGGTCTGCGATTCGGTCGCGATCGTGATGCCCGCGGGGGGCTCGTACTCGATCGGGTGCGAATACCCAAGCTGCATCGTGAGCTTCTTACCGCTCATCTGGGCGCGGTAGCCCGTACCCTGGATTTCAAGCGCCTTGGAGAAGCCCTTCGTGACGCCCTCGACCATATTCGCGAGCACCGCCCGCGTCGTGCCGTGCAGCGCGAGCGCCTGCTTGCCGCCGCCTACCTGGGCGACCAGGATCTCGCTCGGCTCGATCTTCACGTCGACGCCGTGGGCGATGTGGAATTCCATCTCCCCCTTCGGTCCCTTGACGTGGATCGCCAGAGCGTCCCGCCTCACCTGCACCCCGGCGGGAATCTGGATCGGCATTTTTCCTACTCGCGACGGCATCGTTCGCTCCTACCAGACGCGGAAGAGGTACTCGCCACCGAGTCCCTCATCGCGTGCTTCGATATCGGTCATGACCCCGCTCGGCGTGGACACGACGGCCGTCCCCATGCCGCCTTGTACTTTTGGAATCTCGTGGCGGCGCAGATACACGCGGCGGCCGGGCTTGCTCACGCGCTCGATCCCCTGGATGACGCTCTTTTCCTTCGCGTCGTACTTGAGATAGATGCGCAGGAGTCCCTGCTTCTTGTCGTCGATCGACTTATAGTTATTGATGAACTTCTCCTTGAGCAGCAGCCGCACCAGCTCCGTCTTCAAGTTCGAAGCCGGAACGTCCACCTTCTTGTGCTTCGCCTTGCAGGCGTTGCGGATGCACGTCAGGAGATCCGCAACCGGATCGGTAACCGACATAGTCCCCTTTCAGCCGCGGGCGCTCGGCCCGGATTTCGGGCGCGCGGCCCGGATTACCAGCTCGCCTTGACCACGCCCGGGATCTGGCCCATCAGGGCAAGCTCCCGGAAGCAAATGCGGCAGAGTCCGAAGTCGCGCAAGAACGCGCGCGACCGGCCGCAACGGTGGCAGCGGTTGTAGCGGCGGACCTTGAACTTGGGCGTCCGCCTCCACTTCTCCATCAGCGATTTCTTGGCCAACTTCGCTCCTTAGCCGTTACGCCTGGCGCTGCCGGAACGGCATGTTCATGAGCCTCAAAAGCTCCTGCCCTTGCTCGTCGTTCTCGGCCGACGTGACGAACGTGATGTCCATCCCCCGGATCTTCTCGACCTTGTCGTAGTTGATCTCCGGGAAGATGATTTGCTCGGTGATCCCGAGCGTGTAGTTCCCTTGCCCGTCGAACGACTTCATCGGCACGCCGCGGAAGTCGCGGATTCGGGGCAGCGCGACATTGATCAGCCGGTCGTAGAACTCATACATCCTTGGGCCGCGCAGGGTCACCATGCAGCCGATGGGCTGCCCCTCGCGCAGCTTGAAATTGGCGATCGACTTCTTCGCCTTGCGGATCGAAGGCTTCTGACCCGTGATCGTGGTCAGCTCCGCCACCGCCGCGTCCAGCATCTTGATGTTCAGAAGCGCATCCCCCACGCCCATGTTCACCACGATCTTCTTGAGCCGCGGCACCTGCATGGGGTTCGTGTACTGGAAGCGTTTCATCAGCTCGGGGAGCACCTTCTGCTCGAAATGCTCCCTCAGCCGGGGGACCCGCGCCGGCGGCTCGGCTTCGCCGATGGCCGGACCGGTGGGAGCGTCTTTGCCCCCCTTCCTTCTCGAATCCCCTTTGCCTTTCGCTTTCGCCTCGCCCTTCGGCTTTGCGTCCCCTTTCGGTTTCGCCTCTCCTTTGGGCTTGGCGTCGGCTTTGGCTTCGGCCGCGCCTTCCGGCTTGGGCTTCGCCTGCTTCTTCTCTTTTGGCTCTTTCTCGTCCGCCATCAGCGCACTCTCGGGATCGTCTCGCCGCAACGCGCGCAATAGCGCTCGCGCTTGCCGTCGGCCGTCCGCTTCATGGTCACGCGAACGCCCATCTGGCACTTGGGGCAGAGATGCATCACGTTGGAGATATGGACCGGGGCCTCACGCTCGAGGATCCCGCCCTGGGCCTTTTGTCCGCGCGGCTTCGTGTGCCGCTTGACGAAATTGACCTTCTCGACGATCAGCCGGTCTTCATCGATCAGGACCTTGAGCACCTTCCCGGATTTGCCCCGGTCGTCGCCGGCGATCACCACCACTTGATCGTTTCTTGCGAAATGGGACACGGTTACCTCAAATCACTTCAGGTGCCAACGAGATGATCTTCATGAACTCACGTTCGCGCAGCTCACGAGCCACGGGACCGAAGATTCGGGTCCCCTTGGGCTCCTTCTGGTCGTCGATCAGCACCGCCGCATTCTGGTCGAATCGGATGTAGGAGCCGTCCTTCCGGCGGACTTCCTTGACGGTTCGAATGAGGACCGCCTTGTGGACGTCCCCCTTCTTGATCTGCGCGCCCGGAAGGGCGTCCTGGATCGAGACGACGATCACGTCGCCCAACCGGCCGTAACGCTTCCGGGTGCCTCCGAGCACTTTCACCACGCGGGCGACCCGCGCTCCGGAGTTGTCCGATATCGTGATGATGCTGCGTGGCTGAACCATGCGCTCCTCCTCCCGGCCCGCTCAGCGTTCGACGCGCTTGACGAAGTCGAGAAGGCGCCAGCACTTGTCCTTGCTCAACGGACGCGTTTCCATGAAACGGATCACGTCCCCCACCTTGCACTCGTTTTTCTCGTCGTGGATCTTGAAACGGCTCCGGCGACGGACGTACTTGCCGTAGTCCTGATCCTTGACGAGCCGCTCGATCGTAGCCACCACGGTCTTCTGCATGGCCGCGCTGACGACCTTGCCGGTCATCACCTTCCTCCGGCCGCGATTCTTCACGTCCTGTTCCGTCACGCCTTGGGCTCCCCATGGCCGGAGAGCCTGCGAACGCCCGTCCGGTGTTCCGCCAAAATCGTCTGGAGGCGCGCGATGTCCCGCCGCCGCTCTCGAATCAGGAGAGGGTTCTGGAGCTGGCGCATCCCGTTCCGGAAGCGCAGGTTGAAAAGCTCCTCATGCAGCTCGCCGATCCTGTGCTGGATCTCGTCCTCGGTCATGTCGCGGATCTTCTCCGCCTTGAGCTCTCTCATCTCAGCTCCCCGCCAGATCCTGCCGTTCGACGAACTTCGTCTTCATCGGCAGCTTGCTTGCGCCCAGCTTCATCGCCTTCTTCGCCAGCTCCGCGCTGATTCCCTCGAGCTCGAACAGAACGCGCCCGGGCTTCACCACCGCCACCCAGTACTCCGGCGAGCCCTTGCCCTTCCCCATTCGAGTCTCGGCCGGCTTCACCGTCACCGGCTTGTCCGGAAAGATGCGGATCCACATCTTGCCGCCGCGCTTGATGAAGCGCGTGATCGCGACGCGGGCCGCCTCGATCTGGCGGTTCGTGACCCACGCCGCCTCGAGCGCCTGCAGCCCGAATTCGCCGAACGATACGGTGGCGCCGCGGTAGGCCATTCCCTTCCGCCGGCCCCGCATCTGCTTCCGGTGCTTGACCCGCTTCGGTACGAGCATGCCGCCTTATCCCACCGCCGGCGTCGCGGTGCGAGTCTGGCTGGCCGGGAGGACCGGCGGCGCCTCCTTCTTCTCCAGCACCTCGCCCTTGAAGATCCACACCTTCACGCCCACCGTCCCGTAGATGGTCCGGGCCGTGGCGCGCGCGAAATCGATATCGGCGCGCAGCGTATGAAGCGGCACGCGCCCCTCCCGGTATCCCTCGGTCCGCGCCATCTCGGCGCCCCCCAGGCGGCCGGAGCACACGATGCGGATGCCCCCCGCGCCCGAGCGCATCGTCGAAGCGATCGCCTTCTTCATTGCGCGCCGGAAGGAGACCCGCTGCTCGAGCTGCCGGGCCACGTGCTCCGAGACCAGGATCGCGTCCAGGTCGGGCTTCTTCACCTCGTCGATATTGAGAAAGATCTCCTTCTTCGTGATGTGCTGAAGCTCGTCGCGAAGCTGGTCCACCTGCTGGCCCCGGCGCCCGATGACGAGCCCCGGACGCGCGGTGGAAATGTTGATCGTGACCTTGGCGATCGCCCGCTGGATGATGATTCTCGAGATCCCGGCTTGCGCGAGACGCCGTTTCAAATATCGCCGGATGAAGATGTCCTCTTCGAGAAGCTTCGGATAATCCTTCCGGGCGAACCATCGCGAATCCCAGGTGGCGATGATCCCGAGCCGCATGCCGATCGGGTTCGTTTTCTGACCCACTACTTGGCCTCCTTGGGCGCGGGCGAACGGCGCCGCGCGCGGCGAGCGGGTTGGGCCTGGTCTTCGACCGGCGCTTCCCCTTCGACAATGATGGTGATGTGGCTCGTCCGCTTGATGATCGGCGTGGCCCGTCCCTGCGCCCGCGGGAGAAACCGCTTGAGCGAGGGCCCCGCGCCGGCCACGGCTTCCTTCACGCGGAGGTGCTCGATGTTGATCTTGCCCTCGATCGCCACCGCGTTGGCCACGGCCGACTTCAAGACCTTGCCGATCACCTTCGCGACGTGCTTGGGCGTGAAGTCGAGGATCTCGGTGACCTGGTCGACGCGCTTGCCGCGAATCAACTGGAGCACCTGATCCGCCTTCCGCGGAGTGACCCGGACGTATCTGGCGATCGCTTTCGCTTCCATGTCGTTACTTCGGCGCCGGGGCGGCGGGTGCGCCGGCCGGAGTCGTCGTCTTCTCCACGTGGGAGCCGTGCCCGCGGAAGATCCGCGTCGGCGCGAATTCCCCGAGCTTGTGCCCCACCATGTTCTCCGTGATGTAGACCGGGATGAACTTGTTCCCGTTGTGCACGGCGAGCGTGTGCCCCACGAACTCCGGAGAGATCGTGGAGCGCCGCGCCCAGGTCTTGAGCACCCGGCGCTCGTTCACCTTGTTCAGCGACTCGAGCTTCTTGAGAAGCTTCGCGTCGACAAACGGACCCTTCTTGACCGAACGGCTCATAACGCTCTCGTCGCTCCCGGCCCGCTAGGCCTGCTTCCGCCGGCGGATGATGAGCCGGTCGGAGAGCTTCCGCTTGCGGGTCTTTTTGCCCTTCGCCAATAGCCCCCACGGCGAGCACGGATGCCGGCCGCCCGAGGATTTGCCTTCACCGCCGCCCATCGGATGATCCACCGGGTTCATCGCCACGCCGCGGACGTTCGGCCGGCGGCCGAGCCAGCGCGACTTTCCCGCCTTGCCGATCACGACGTTCTGGTGGTCCTCGTTCCCCACCTGGCCGATCGTGCACGCGCACTCGGCGGAAACCTTGCGCATCTCGCCCGAGGGAAGCCTCAATACCGCTTGCTCGCCTTCCTTCGCCATCACCTGGCAGAAGGTGCCCGCGCTCCGCGAGATCTGCCCGCCCTTGCCGGGCGTCATCTCCACGTTGTAGACGAACGTGCCGAGCGGGACCGCGCGGAGCGGCATGGCATTCCCCGGCTTGATCTCGGCGTCGGGCCCCGAGATGACGCTGTCCCCGACGCGGAGCTGCTGGGGCGCCACGATGTAGCGCTTCTCGCCGTCGATATAATGTAGAAGAGCGATTCGGGCGCTCCGGTTCGGGTCGTACTCGATGTGGGCGACCTTCGCGATGATCCCCTTCTTGTCCCGCCTGAAATCAATCAGGCGGTAGTTGCGACGGTGACCGCCCCCGCGCTGCCAGGAGGAGATGTGCCCCTTGTTGTCGCGGCCGCCGGTCCTCTTCAGCGGCTCGACGAGCCTCCGCTCCGGACGGGAGCGCGTGATCTCGTCGAACGTCGGAACGGTCTTGAATCGCGTGGCCGGCGTGAGGGGCCGATATTTGCGTAGCGGCATCGGTTATACCTGCTCGAAGAGCTCGATCGTCTGGCCCTTCTTGAGGGTGACGAGAGCCTTCTTCCAATCGGGTCTGTGTCCCGCGAACCGGCCCATGCGCTTCGGCTTGCCGTGGACGCGGATCGTGCGCACCGAATCCACCTTCACGTTGAAGATCGATTCGATGGCCCGCTTGATTTCGATCTTGTTCGCGGAGCGCGCGACCTCGAAGAGGTACCCGTTCTGCTTTTCGCGGATGCGGGTCCCCTTTTCGGAGATCATCGCCCGGCGCACGATGGTGCGGGATTCGCGGTTCATGCGTTCACTCGCTCCGCCAGGCTCTTGAGACCGCCGTCCGTGAGGACGAGGCAGTCGCAATTCATGAGCGCGTACGTGTGCAGCGTGCGGCTCTCGGCGGTCTTGAGCCGGGCGAGATTCCGCGTGGACTTGAGTGCGGCGCTGTCGATCCGATCGAAGACCCAGAGCACCTTCTTGTCCGTGAGGCCGATCTTCTGGATCAGCTCCGCCATCGTCTTGGTCTTCGGCGTATCGAGCGACGGCGGATTCACGATGATGACCGCGCCGTCCTTTGCGCGGGCGGTCAGCGCGCCGCAGAGTGCTAACATCTTGGCCTTGGCGTTCAGGCGCGTCGTGTAATCGCGGGGCCGCGGCGGAAACGCGACGCCGCCGCCCGGCCAGAGCGGGGACGTATTGGAGCCCGCGCGCGCGCGGCCGGTGCCCTTCTGCTTCCAGGGCTTCCGCCCGCCGCCGCTCACCTTGGCGCGGTTCTTCGCCGCCGCGGTGCCCTGGCGCTGATTTCCCAAGTAGCTCTTCACCGCCTCCCAGATCAGATGCTCGTTGACCGGGGCCTCGAAAAGCTCCTTGGGAAGATCGACCGAGCCGAGCTCCTTCCCGTCGCTTCCGTATCGTTTCGCCTGCGCCATCGCCTTACCCGTTCTTCCGGATCAGGACCGTGCTCTTGGGCGGCCCGGGAATCGAGCCGCGGACCCAGATCAGGTGCTGCTCCGGGTCGATGCCCACCACATGGAGGTTCTTCACGGTCACGCGCGCCCCGCCCATCCGGCCGGGCAGCTTTTTCCCTTTGATCACTCGGCTCGGATAGGCGCTCGCGCCGATGGAGCCCGGTTGCTTGTGCGTCACGCAACCATGGGTCTCCCTTCCGCACGTAAAGTGGTGTCGCCGGATCACGCCCGCGAAACCACGCCCCTTCGAAACGCCGATGACGTCCACCTTGCTGCCGACCTCGAAGAGCGAGACCGTCAGCTCCTGGCCGACCTTGAACTCCGACGTGTCCTGCACGCGCACTTCCTTGAGCGCGCGGATGCCGGCCGCGTTGTGCTTTTTCAAATGCCCTTGGAGCCCCTTCGGGATCAACGACTCGCGTTTCCGGCCGAAGCCGATCTGGAGCGCGGCGTAGCCGTCGGTTTCCTGCGTCTTCACCTGCACGATCGGGCACGGCCCGGCCGCCAGCACCGTCACCGGCGTGACGCGCCCCTTCTCGTCGAAGAGCTGGGTCATTCCTATCTTTTCCGCGAGCAAGCCGATCATGGTTGGGTCCCGGTTAGAGCTTGATTTCAATGTCGACGCCGGCCGGCAGATCGAGCTTCATCAGAGCGTCGATCGTCTGCGGGGTCGACTTCACGATATCGATGAGCCGCTTGTGGACGCGGACCTCGAACTGCTCCCGCGATTTCTTGTCCACGTGCGGCGAACGAAGCACGGTGTACACGGACCGCTGCGTCGGAAGCGGAATCGGTCCCGCCGTGCGCGCCCCGGTACGCTTCGCGGTGCGCACGATCTCCCCCGCCGATTGGTCGAGCACGGCGTGGTCGTACGACCGCAGACGAATGCGGATTCTCTGTCCTGCCGGCGCGGTCGTTGGCATTACTCGAGGATCTCGGTTACGACGCCGGCGCCGACGGTGCGGCCGCCCTCGCGGATCGCGAACCGCAGCTCCTTCTCCATCGCGATCGGCGTGATCAGCTCCACCGACATGTCCACGTTGTCCCCCGGCATCACCATCTCCCGA
>DASXTQ010000043.1:0-8455 GCA_036505295.1 Candidatus Eiseniibacteriota bacterium | reverse complement strand
GACCAAAACGCCTACATCGAGCGCTTCAATCGCAGCTACCGCCAGGACGTGCTCGACGCCTACGTGTTCAGCTCGCTGGAAGAGGTGCGGGTGGCGACGGAGGAGTGGCTGAGGGATTACAACACCGAGCGGCCCCACGACTCGGTTCTTCTCCAAACGTGCGGGGTCCCTCAAACACGCGATGTCAGGATTTTTGGGATCAATGTCATTGCTGCCAGCGCCCCTCCTCGATAGAGTCGGTGTCCTAGGCTTCTTTCAATCGGAGGTCTCCATGGCTCGACACCGTGTCGTCATTCTTGCCATGCCCTGCGCGGAAGTGGTCGAGGTGCCCGGGATCCTCGACATCTTCTTCGGCGCGAACCAGCGGTCCGGCCGCGGGAGCGGGCTCGACCCGTTCTACGACGTCGAGGTGGTATCGCCGGTTGAGACCGTCCGCTCCTGGCGCGGTCTCAGGCTCGTCGCCGACCGGCCATACCTATCGCTCCGGGGCGCAGTCGACACCCTGATCGTCACCGGGATCGACGAGCCCAGCGTGGCCCGCCGCGACCGGAAGCTCACATCCTGGCTCGCTCGCGCCGCGGCCCGGTCCGGACGGGTGGTCGGGCTTTGTACGGGGACCTTCATGCTCGCCGAGGCGGGGCTTTTGGACGGCCGCAGTGCGACGACGCACTGGGCCTTCTGCGACAAGCTCGCCCGGCGCTATCCCAAGGTCCATGTGCAGCCCGATCCGATCTACGTGCGGGATGGAACCATCTATACCTCCGCCGGTGCCACCGCCGGACTTGATCTGGTCCTGGCTTTGGTCGAGGAGGACCTAGGCCGCCGGCTCGCCCTCGCCGTGGCCCGGTGGATGGTCCTCTTCCTGAAGCGCCCGGGCGGCCAGGCGCAGTTCAGCGAGCACCTCGCCGCCCAGATGTCCGAACGGGAACCGCTCCGAGAGGTGCAGGCCTGGGTGCTCCGCCATCCCCATGCCCGCCTCACGGTGGAAGCGCTCGCCGAGCGCGTCCACATGAGCCCACGGCACTTCCATCGCAGGTTTCTCCTGGAAGTAGGCACCACGCCTGGGCGGTTCATCGAGCGCGCCCGGGTCGAGGCGGCGAGGAGGCTGCTCGAGGATTCCTCGCGTGGAGTCCTCGACATCGCCGACCAGTGCGGGTTCGGAAGCGCCGAGACGATGCGCGTTGCGTTCCGCCGGAATCTGGGTGTGAGCCCCAGGGCCTACCGTGCCCGATTCACGACGGCGATGCAGGTCGAGCGGAAGGCCCGCGTGGCCAACGTCGGCTAGACCCAAGAAAGCGATCTGCGCGAAATGAACTTGCAGCAGAGGAGGAGGACCATGTTTCGAGCTTCCGCCATCGACGAGCTGAGGTCCAAGTTTCAGGGCCAGCTGATCTCCCCGGGTGACGCTCCGTACGACGCCGCACGTACGGTATTCAACGCCGCGATCGATCGACGCCCCGCGCTCATCGCCCGCTGCGCCGGCTCCGGCGATGTTGTCCAAGCGGTGAATTTCGCGCGCGGGGAGAACCTGCTCGTTTCCGTTCGAGGCACCGGCCACAATGTCGCCGGTTTCGCCGTCTGCGATGACGGACTCGTGATCGACGTGTCGGGAATGAAGGATATCGTGGTGAATCCCGCCGAGCGGACGGTTCGCGTGGAAGGCGGGTGCAACTGGGGCGAGGTGAACGACGCGCTCCAACCCCATGGACTCGCCGCGACCGGCGGGTTCGTTTCCGTCACCGGCGTGTCGGGTCTCACGCTCGGCGGCGGTCTCGGATGGCTCGTGCGGAAGCATGGCCTCGCCCTGGACAACCTGCTCTCGGCTAAGGTCGCGCTCGCAGACGGCCGCCTCGTCACTGCCAGCGCCGAAGAGAACAGCGATCTTTTCTGGGCGGTCCGCGGGGGCGGCGGGAACTTCGGAGTGGTCACGTCCTTCGAGTTCCGCGTCCACCCCGTGGGCACGGTGCTCGCCGGGATCGTTCTCCATCCCGCGGCGACCGCGGCGAAGGCCATCCGAAAATGGCGTGACCTCGAGAACGGTGCGCCCGATGAGTCCACGCAGGGCGCGCTCCTGTTCCATTTCCCGGACGATCCCTCCGGACCTGCGCCGCTGGGCGGAGCCGCACTCGTCGGTCTCGGGGGTGTCTACGCGGGTCCGATGAGCGAGGGAGAGAAGGTGCTGCGTCCGCTGCGCGAGTACGGGCCTCCCCTGGTGGACACGTTCCAGGAGATGCCGTACAGCACAGCACAGCGCATGGCGGATTTCCTCTGGCCGTCCGGGCTCCACGGCTACTGGAAGTCAAGTTATCTCGCGACGCTCAGCGACGACGCCATCGATGTCATCGTCGATTTCTTCGCGCGTGTGCCGTCACCGCGCACCGTGATCGTCCTCGAGCACAATGGCGACAGCGCCTGGGACCGGGTGCCGGAGCAGGCAACCTCCTTCGGCCACCGCGCCTGGGCCTACAACTTCGTTGTGACCTCGGCCTGGGCCGATCCGAAGGACAAGGAGAGGAACATCACCTGGACGCGCGAACTTTTCGACGCCATGCGCCCTTTCGCCGCTCGGGGCGCCTACGTGAACTACCTCGGAGGGGACGAAGGGGCCGATGGACTCGAGGCTGCCTATGGAGCGAAGCTCGCGCGCCTCGCGGCCCTCAAGGCGAAGTTCGACCCGACGAACCTGTTCCGGATGAACCAGAACATCGTGCCGGCCGCGGTGGGGGTGTCTTGATCTCTGGCTAGGGATCACTCTGATCGAAGAGGGTTACGTTCGGGAAGCCAGTACCCCATGCGTAACCCTCTTCAAACTCGGGCTTGGGATCGCGAGGCCTCGACGGTGACCCGTCGGGGCCTTCGCGCATATGGCGCAAGGGCGCGATGTTGTGCCGTTCACGCTCCCCACGTTGTCGCAATTCACCTTGGCTTTCGACCCGACCAATCTGCACGCCAAGGGCGCAAGGATCGGCTCACGCTCGTGCCCGATGGCTCTCTTCCTCTCTGGCTCTCTCCAAACCACCTGAATGTATGGGCCAGGAACTCGGCTCCCGCGGCGTCCGTGTAGCCGAATGTGCGTCCCTTCCCCTTAGTGAGGTTCGTCGCGGAAGAGCGACGTGGTCGGTATTCCATTTCACCGATGTAGTGGAGGCTCCGGATTCACCCCTCACCCGCCAAGCCCATGCGCCGTATCAGGCTCTCGTACCTCGTGTCCCCACCGACTTCCCGCCACAAGAACCGCCGCGCCTGCACCAGGAACACCATCCCCGGCGCCCGCGCCGCGTAGCCGCGCTCGAGGCTCGCGAACATCGCGTCATAATCGCCGAGAACATGGTGAACCCACGCGATCGCAACCGGGTCTACGTACTTGGTCCGCGACTGCTCCTCCAGCCACACGACCGCACTCCGTGCGCGCGCGGGATCACCCGCGCCCGACTCGATTGCGGCGAGCCATGATTGGGTGAGCGGGCGTCCGCGGGCTCCTCCCATCAGCTCGTCCGCTCGCCGCACGCACGCCATCGCCTTGTCGTGCTCGCCCCTCAGCGAATAGGTCATGCCGAGCTTGATGTTCCCCCAGACCCAGGTTGGGTTGAGGTCGATGGCCTTGCGGAACTCGACGGCCGCCTCGTTCAGCCGACCCAGGGCCAAGAGCTGGTAGCCAACTTCGTGCGTGGCATTCACCGACAGCGGATCCAGGATCTGTGCCTTGCGAGCGGCACAAAGCCCTTCGTCGAACCGCCCCATCAACGAAAGAAAACAACCGTATTCTCGATGTGCCAGATCGCTGCCGGGTTTGAGGTCGATCGCCCTGACATGGTCACGCTCCGCTCCGTCCCAGTCCCAGTCGAAGTAGAGCTTGACCTGCCCGGCGAGCACGCGCGCCTCGCAGAGCTGGTCGTCCAGCTGGAGCGCCTTGGCGAGCGCACCCTTCGCCTGCGACACGGTGATCTCGCGATCGCGCGAGCCGAGCCACGACTGGACGACATAGCTCTCCCCGAGACCGGAGTAGGCGAGCGCGAATCGCGGCGAGCGCTCGATGGCGCTGCGGAACAGCTCCTGCGCGCGCACCGGGCCATCGTCGGACGCGCCGAACAGGTAGCGGCCGCGCAGGTAGAGGTCGAAGGATTCGGAATCGTACGTCCGTTCCTTCGACACGGGTGCGAGCTCAGCCCGCGGGCTGCTGGCCGGCGCGTCCTGCCGCTCGGCGAGCAGCGTCCCACCCAGTTCTTTCACCACCGACTGGGCGATGTCGTCCTGCACCGCGAAGATGTCCTCCAGCGTCCGGTCGTAGGTCTCCGACCAGAGGTGGTAGCCGTCCAGATGGCCCGGCAGACTTCGTCGATCGAATCATTGTGGTCCAAGGCGGAAGGCCTTCGTCAGGGTGGGGATCCTGGCACGAAATTACACCGCGCTTCCGGGGCGGTGTGCTCGGGACCATTATAGCGAGCCGGTCGCGCGAGATGAACCGGAGGATTGGCTCGACCGGCGCATGGATTCCAGATTAGCGAGCGTGGCTGCCAGATCCGGATGCCCCACTCCCAAGACCTTGCGCTGCAGCTTCAAAGCTTCCCGCGCCAGCGCCTCGGCCTCTTCGGTTCTGCCCATGAGGTGCAGACATGCCGCCAGATTCGCCAAGGCGTAGGAGTGCTCCCGGCGCTCGGAGCGACCGTGCCGGCGCAGGATCTCGAGCGCCCGCCGGTGGAGCGCCTCGGCTTCCTCGTGCCTCCCGGTGCCGTCGAGGATGGCGGCGAGGGCCGCGAGATCGCGCCCCACCGCCGCGTGGCCAGGTCCCACCGCGCGCTCCCGGATGGCCAGGCCATGCCGGGCCAGCGGTTCCGCTTCGACGCAGTTCCCCCGCGCGTGCTCCAGCCCCGCGAGGTTGTGGTAGTGGGTGGCCAGGAGGGAGTGATCTTCGGGGAAGAGGCGGCTCGAGATCTGGAAGGCTCGCCGATAGGCGCGCGCGCTCAGGGTCAGACGACCCTGATACTTGTAAGTCATTCCGAGCCGGTTCAGGAGCCTGGCTCGAATCGCCTGCTCGAGCCGCCCACCCCCCGAGGTGCTCGCGAGCGCCTCTTTGATTCGACGCTCGGCACGACCGTAGCGCCCCGCCAGGCGGTCCCGGTCCCCCCGGGCCATGCAGCACAGGGCGGCGATGGTGCGGAGGAGGGGCATGGTCACCCCGGTCGGCTCGCAGCGACAAACGGGCCGAGGCTGGACGCCCCGGCCCGCTCGCATCGGGCCGTTACCCTCTTAGAACGGTCCGATTGTGGTTGGTGGCGAGCCGATCCACCACCGCGGAGATGAGTGCCAAGATGATGTTCAGCATGTTCGTACCCTCCGATGGGTTGAGGTTGTGAACGCTTACCACATGAACAGAGCTTCGTGCCCTCCAGTCGGTCGCGCGGTTGCATCCCCAAACGTTCGAGCAGGGGCCGACCGAACAGCGGGGATGGTGATCATGACATCGCCTCAGGCATGCAGCGTGCCGGGCCCACCTTGTAGGGCGTTGCCCTGCCTCTCGAGCGTGGGAGATATGGACTTGCAGAGGTCGTTTGGAGATCGGTGAGGTGAGGGCGTTGCCTCAGAATCCTCGCCGCAGTACCGGGGAGTGAACAGGGCTGTATGTTTCAGGAAAGGCTGGGCTGCAACGATGTTCGAGAAGGGTTACGTTCGGGGAGCCAAATCACGGAAACGCGAACTTTTGGGTTCGCGGTGAAGATAGGGGCCCCGGTGGCGAGAGCTGCCGGGGCTCTCGCGTATGTGGCGTCCGTGTGCGATATTGGGGCACTGGGATGGCCCCACTGAAGGCCGTCGCTGCTGCGATGCGGGCTCGAGCCGGGAGCCGGCTCTTGTGCCTCCTCCGGGCAAGTCGCCACACTGGGGCTCTCCTGATCTCTGGCTCGCCGCCGATCAGAGGTCTCCAGGGGCCGAAATTTGGGTTTTCCTTATCCTGGAAACGCGCGCTCGGGATCTCGGTGTGCCCACATCGCACACGGCGACGCCCTTCATAGCGACCGCCACCTCGACCCGAGGACGGACTCGATCCTTACCAACCCGCGCCACAACATCTCCGAACGGGGCGGCGAGCGTCTGCTCGACGGGAACGCGGGCGGAACAGAACGACACGCGGGAGGCTCCCTTCATGATCACCGGTGAAATCAAGAACCAGATCGACCGCATCTGGGACGCATTCTGGTCCGGCGGCATCTCCAACCCGCTCGAGGTGATCGAGCAGTCGGGCTCAGGGTACGCGATGGCGGCTCGGAGAATCCAGCGGGTGTAGGTCGTCGTGGTCAGCGGGCTCGAATACCGGGCGAAGCGCTGGGTCAGGCGCTACGTGCGTGGGCTAAGTGCGGATCCGCTCCGTGGACGGCGAGTTTACATCTGGCCGGTCGAAGAGAGACGTTGTCACGTAGCGCTCGCCTGTATCTGCCAGGAGAACCACGACGAGTTTCCCGCGCGCATCCTCTCTGGCTGCCACAGTGAGTGCCGCGTGCAGCGCCGCGCCCGAGGATACACCGGCCAAGATCCCCTCTCTTCGGGCGAGTTGCCGCGTACGTCGGAAGGCTTGCTCATCGCTGACGGCGATGATTTCGTCGAGAATCGAGCGATTCAATACCTCCGGGACGAAGCCGACACCAATGCCTGGAATGAGGTGGTTTCCTGCTGGCCGACCCGACAGCACCGCCGCTCCCGCAGGCTCAACTGCGATGATGCGGGTGGTCGGCTTGTGCTGTTTCAGCACTTCACCGACACCAGTGATGGTGCCGCCGGTGCCGACCGCCGAGATGAAGATGTCGACGGCCCCTTCGGTGTCTTCCCAGACTTCCACGGCCGTAGTCCGCCGATGTACCTCCGGATTCGCTGGGTTCGTGAACTGGTCGAGCATGATTGCGCCCGGGGTCTCTTCGAGTAGTTGTTTCGCGCGGGCAATAGCGTCACCCATTAGAATTCCTGGGGTTAGGACCACCTCGGCTCCGAGGTGGCGGAGCAGCGCGACTCGCTCGGTCGACATCGTCTCCGGCATCGTGAGGATCAGCCGGTATCCGCGAATCGCCGCGGCGAAGGCGAGACCGATGCCCGTATTACCACCTGTGGGCTCAATCAGCGTGGCCCCGGATCGCAGAATGCCTCGCCGCTCCGCGTCCTCGATCAGCGCCACGCCCACTCGATCTTTGATGCTCCCGCATGGGTTACGCATTTCCAGCTTAGCCACGACTCGACCGGGGAGGTCCTTTGCCACTCGTCCGAGTTCGACCATCGGGGTTCTGCCGACCGTGGCGGTGACATCGCGGTGAATCATTTGCCTGCTCCCATCCACTCGCGGACCGAACACGCATGCTGGAACGGTCTGCCGAAGATCAGACGAGTCCGCATAGAAGAGTCCCTTCGGTCATGCCTTCAATCCACGAATACCCTCGTATAGCTCCTCGTCCGTGGGATGAGCCGGGGATCCGGCTTGCGCACCGAATAGTTCGGGGTATCATCATAAGAGAGGCAGATTGAACGCACGGCGGATGAGACCGGATCTCCGGTTGGTCCGCTGCTCAAAACGGAGGTAGCGCACTCGATATCGTCAAGTTGGAACTGACCATAGTCTCCCCGCTACGCTGGCCAGGGCGCTTTCCCTAGGGCGCCCGCAGGCTCGATTTTCCTCCTGAAGATACCCCGCTTCAGCCAGGTAGGCCGACCCCAGGATCGTGAGAGTTTCGCTTCGGACCCTCCCGAGGGGGGCCGATTCGGCGATCTGCCGTGGCCAAGTCCGGAAAGGGTTATTGAAAAACTGGCCAGGGATGGTCGGCCTAGGGATAGGCAGTCAGGGACGACGCGGGGGCGCGTACGGCGGCAGGGGCTTGAGCTAGCAATGCCCCCCACTCAGACCCTGCCGTGTCGGCGCGCCCCCTCTTTCATGTCCGCACCTCCCACCGCGCGGAACAGGGCGCCGAAGTCATCTGGATGTGGCTCCCAAGCGCGGCACCGAAGGCTCGATGCACTGAGGTTCCGCAACGGTACGCCCCTCCACAACTGTGTCAAGTTTGGAGTGCTCCCCGATCCAGTCGAATCCCGCCTTATGTAGTAGAGGTCCCGCGTCGCACGGTAGACGTTCGTACTCGCCGTTTGGTGCCGCGCGTTGCTGCATCAGGTCTTGATCCCGCGGAGTCCCGCGTAAAGCTCCTCATCGGATGGATGAGTGTAGATCGTAGTCGTGAGCGGACTCGAGTGCCGCGCGAATCGCTGCGTGAGATAGAGGTCATGCGTGGCTCGGTAGACGTTCGTGATCGCCGAGTGGCGCAGACTGTGGAAGGGGTACATCGTTTCGAATCCCGCCGCAGCCTGCCACTCGCGGAACACGAATTGGATCCGTCTGAGCGAGACCCTGCGCCCATGGCGGGAGAGAAACAGGGGTGATCGCGCCTCCGTGGGCTCCCCTGTCCTACGCTTCCAGCTCAGGAACGAG